>JANMLE010000929.1:0-2816 GCA_031372385.1 Planctomycetota bacterium
AATGGGAACAGGCGATGGCTTACGAGATCCTCGGTTACGACACGACGTTGCTCAAGACCGAGCAGGAACGACTCTGGAAGCTGGCCCGCGCCGTCGCGACCCAGATTCAGAAGTTTCCGGGCGAATACAAGGACGTCGCGACGTCGATGCTCCAACGGTTGCAGGTCAAACTGGGTGGCAAGATAAAAGACGCGAACAACTTCCAGGACGCAAACGGACTGGCCCACAATTCCTTCAACCTGGCGATGGAGCTTCAGAAGGAAATTGACGGCATGGTCAAGTCGAAGCAGCCGGCGGAGGAAATCGCAAAGCGCAACCAAGAACGTGTGAACGAGCTGAACGAAGCGGCGCACAACTTCGAACTGGCTCTGTCGCTGGTCAAGCCGGCCGAGGACAAGAAGGCCGTTTCCACCGCGCGTCTGCACTTCGCCTATGTGAACTACTGGCAGCGCAAGAACTACGAAGCCGCGGTGCTGGCGCAATTCGTCGCGCGGACTGCCGAAAAGGATGACACCAGCATCGCCTTGGACGCGGCGTACATGGCGATGGCGGCGTTCGTCAAGGAATACAACGACAACAAGGCACCCCTTGACCAGAAGACCGAGGACATGCGGTTGATCATCAAGTCCGCCAACCTGATCGCGGAACGATGGCCCTCCAGCGACAAGGCGAACGAGGCGTTCATGATCCTGGGCCGGATGATCGGGGCTCAGAAGAAACCCGCCGAGGCGGCTGGCTGGTTCGGCAAGGTTCCGGAATCCGATCCCAAGTTTCCCGAAGCCCAGTTGGCGGCGGGCCAAGCTTATTGGAGCGCGTATTCCGGTGCGGGCCGCAGTCTGGAAAGGCCGACTCCGGAACAACTGGCGGCGTGGCAGAAGTCCGCGCAGGACCATCTGGGTGTCGGCATTGCCAAGCTGTCGGCGAGTTCCGCCCAGGGCGCTGCACCCGCGGAACTGATCTCCGCGAAGATGTCGTTGTCGCAGATCCTCATCAGCGGGGGGAAAGACGCGGAAGCGCTCAAGCTGCTGCTCGACGACCCGCATTCAGTCGTCAAGGCGGTGACCGTGGCCGATGAGACCACACGCAAGGAGACGGGCGTCACCAACCGCAAGTTCGCCACGGAAACCTACAAGCTGGTGCTGCGCGCGTACATCGGGACGGGAAATCTTGAGAAGGCCCGTGCCACGATGACGACCCTCGAAGGGATCGTGGCGGCCGGCGGCGTGGAAGGGGGATCGGAAGTCACCGAGCTGTACGTCAGTCTCGGGAAACTGCTCAAGGATGAACTCGAACGGTTCCGCGCAAACGGTGAGACCGAGCGGTTCGACAAGCTGATGACATCGTTTGAGACCTTCCTGAATGACATGGCCGGCCGCAAGGATCAGGCGTTCGGTTCGTTGAGCTGGATCGGTGAAACCTATTTCGCCCTTGGTGAGACCGTCTCCAAGGATGCCGCGAAGGCGACGTCGTTCTACGAACGAGCGGGTACTGCCTTCAACGACATTCTGACGCGGGCGAAGGCGGATCAGAACTTCGCCTCATCCATGCAGATCTATGGCGTGAAGATGCGGCAAGTCCATGTGCTGCGGCTGAAGAAGGAATTCGCGCCGGCTGAAGCGTTGATGGTCGAAGTTCTGAAGGAAAGCCCCAACAGTCTGAAAGTGCAGACGGAGGCGGCGGAGCTTTATCAAGACTGGGGTAACAGCGGTCAGGCCGACAGCGCCAAAAAGCTGATCCTTGCCATCCAAGGGACGACGAAGACCGGCGGGAACATTTGGGGTTGGGGTCAGATCGCCTTCAAGTTGCAGAAGTCGGCCGATTTTGCGAGCAACCCCGTTTACATCGAGAACTTCCTGAACGCCCGTTACAACGGTACTTCGTGTCGCCTGAAGTTTGCACGGGAACAGGCCACGAAGGACAAGCAGAAACATCTGGAAGGATGCCGCACGGAAATCATGGCCACGGCCGGCGTCACCAAGGACATGCCCGAGGAGCAGTATCAGAAATTCAACTCGCTGTACCGCGAAGTCCTCGTCGATATGGGGAAACCCGCAGAGGATTTGCCCAAGGCCCACGATGTTCCCGTCACAGCCCCCGAGAAACCGACCGCGCCAGACGGGAAGCCGGTGGGCGAGTCCGGCGAGAAGCCCAAAGAACCGGAGAAGCCAGAACCACCAAAGGGAATCGACACCATGACGTGGGCGGTCTTGGGCGCTTGTATTCTGCTGGGAATCGGAGCCATCGTCTGGGGGCTGATCAAAGTGAAGTCCAAGCACAAGGCCAAATCGTTCGGCACGGCGACAGCCAAGGGACCGGTCTCGTTCAGTGGAGTCACCCTTGGCGACGCGCTGCCACCGGCAACCTTTGTCGCTCCCAAACCGAAACCGCGTCCCGCTGCAACGTCCGGTGGTGCGACGGCAGGTGCTGCGACCGGAACCAAACCGGCCAGCAAGCCGGCTGCGAAACCGGCTGCTCCCGGTGCGGCAGGCACCGCGGCCCCCAAGCCCAAGCCGAAACCGCCGTCTCCACCGTCCGCCAAGTAAGCATCCAAACCTGTTCCGCCACATCCGCTGTGAATCCAACTCTCTGCAGAATCGACCGCAACCGGTCAGGAGCACGATCCATGACACGTCAGACTTGGGCCAGCGCCACGTTGGCCGTTCTCGCCTGCGCCCCGCTGTTCGCCCTCGACACCATCGTCAAGAAAAGTGACGGGAAGTCGGTGACCGGCACGATCACCGACATGTCGCGGAACGAGATCAACGTCAAAAAGGCCGTTGGTGAACCCGAAGTGATTCAGGCCAACGATGTCGCCT
>JANMLE010000940.1:0-3462 GCA_031372385.1 Planctomycetota bacterium
TGGCCGCACAGACAGCACGCAAAGAGGCCATCGTGCATCCTTGAGAGGACTCGCCGCCATTCGCCTTCTAACACACGCTCATCCGGGTCCATCAAGCCGCGCGTGAAGGCCCGCGTGAACGTGTCGCGCAGGAACTGCGGATAGGTCGGCCAGTAGGCGAGCGCGTTGGCTCCGGCTTCGCCCAACGGGTCCACATCTGTGCCGATGGCCGCGTTCGCCTGATCTTGCGGGTCGAAGATGAAGAGCGGTTCGGTCCCGAACAGCTTGCGTCGCGCGGGGAGATCCCAACAGCGAATCGACAGCAGACGGCGGCCCTGCAACGGATGGCTCACATGGAACAGGTAAAAGAGTAGCACCGCCAACGAGAACAGATCCGTCTGACGGCTGGGCAGGGCCTCGCCACGCACGATCTCGGGAGCCATGAAGTCGGGCGTGCCGAGGATGCCGGTCACCGGAGAATTGTTCTCGGTCACGTTGTCGTTGTCGCAGATCAGGACTTCACCGACCTGCGGATCGAAGAACACATTGCCGAAGGAGATGTCGCGATAGCACAAGCCGTCGGCATGCAGCTTGAAGAAGCTGTCGACCAATTCAAAGCTGGCGTGGACCAAGGCCGCGAAGGTCGGATCAATGCGGTTGAGCATCAGATCGAGCAGCCCGCGATAGCGCGGCTCGCGGAGCTTCATGACATAGCCAAAGCCCGGCGCGGTATCACTGCTCGCTAGATCGAGCGGCCAGAGAAACTTATCGCACGGCGCTTTGTGAACGCTGACCAGTCGTTCGAGCGACGCCTGCTGAGCCGCAGTCGCCGTGTGCGAGTAATACCACTTGAGAGCGAAGTCCTGGCCATTCCATTCGGCCCGATAGACCTCACCCTGTCCGCCCGCGCCGAGCAGTTGCTTCACCTTGCAAGCTTGACCGGATCGAGTCCGCACCGTCTGACCGGCCTTGAGAATCTGCGTCATCCAGAGATGTCCTCGCGAAAGATGAAACCGGCGGTCACGTCGTCACCACTGCCGAGCGCTGAAACACGTTCGAGTTCGCCGGGCAGTTCGGCGGCCAGCGCCGCGACTCCGTCTTGTCGCAGGGCGCGGCAGAGGTCGGGACCGACTTGCTCAAAACCTGCCGGTGATTCAAAGGCGTTGGAATAGCCGTCGGTGCAGGCCAACAGCAGCGCCGGTGCCCGTTCTCCGAACACGCTGAAGCGGACCTTGAACCGCTGAGCTGCATCAAGCTGACACAGCGAATTCGTCTCGTTCGCAATGCTCGTTTCATCGCGTTCGATCGGGCGGGAGACAGACAGTTCGCCGTCGGGATCGTCTTGCACCGCGAGCATGTCGCCGTCACCGAGTTGCAAGCAGAGCATCGAAAGATGATCCGCGATGATGACCAGCAACGTCGAACCGTAGGTCCGCAGGATCTCGTGGGTCGGCACCGGTGGTTCACGCTGCTGCAACTGCCGCGCGACCGGCCAGCGTTCGAGTTCGTCGGCTGTCAGCGGATGGTCGGCCCAGTGTTGGGCGACCTTGTCTTGCCAGGACTTGGTGAGCCGCAGCGGTAGACGTTGCTCTGCAGCCTGCTTCACTTCGGACAGCGTTGCGCCATGCGTCTCGCGAACGACGAACTCGCACCCAATATCGATTGCGGTGGCGACGGCGATTTCGGAGCCGACATGACTGCGAAAACTCTTGTCACTGCCATGTCCGTCCGCGACCGCCAGCACAACGGGCTGATGCGGCTCGTCCCCGGCGATCCAATGCGCTGCGGCATCTTGATTGCGAAGCTGCTGCCGAACATGCGACGCGCCTTGCACCGAGCACTCCCACACCCGCCAACGCCACAAGCACGAATCCATCAATGTCATCTCCTCACCAACGGACCCTGCCACTTCGTTTGGTGATGCGGTCGCGTCTCTGATCTGGGGTCGGGCGTTCAAATTTCCTGACTCTACCGGATTGCAGGTGCGCGAGAAAAAGCCGGGTTCACACGTCGCATTGGAATGCTCATCCTACTTCTGTTCAAGGAAGAGGAGACGAGCATGGATGTTCAGCGGCGAACCCGGCGGGTGGATCGTGACAAATCGGATCGTGGGCAGCAACCGCCTCGCGGGGCCAAGCAGATTGTGATTCCCATGACACGCCAGCAATACGATGACATCTGGGACGCCCCGGCGGCGGTCCGGTCTTTCGTCGAGGGATTATGGGGGGAGTTTCCCGAACTGTTTCCGGCAGGCTTCGGCACCGGCTACGCGCTGCACGGTCACGGGCGCGAGTCGCGCAAGTTGCCGGGCGTGCTGCTGCGGAAGGTCGTGTTGAAGGACGGTTCGTCGTATTGGCTGCGACCCAGCTTTGTGTTGGGCTACATGACGGGCACGGTGGATGACTTGGCCTATCCGTTGTTGCTGGCGTCGCACGGCGTGCCGGCTTGGCTGCTGACGGTGGGTTTCGGCCACAGCGACATGTTTTGGCATCGCCTGGTCGAGCGGCTCGGACGCAGCAGCCTGGTGGGGACGACCGTGCGCGATCCCGCGCGGCTGCCCGAACATCTCGCGGCTGATGAGCATCATGTCGATTGGTGCGGCGCGAAGGGCTACGCCGCCGTGACCGCGGCCGAAGGCTGTGTCCTCGGGATCGCCCTGACGAAGGCGGCGGACGATGCGCACCTGCAGGCGGCCTACGCCGACTTCGCGACCGAGGCCCGCCAACTGAACCCGGACTACGCCCCCCAGACCGTCAACACCGACGGCTGGGCGGCGACGCAAAACGCCTTCCGCTCCCTGTTTTCCACGATCGCCGTGGTGCTGTGCTTCCTGCACGGCTTCCTGAAGATTCGCGACCGCTGCCGCAAGAACCACGATCTGCATCGCCACGTGTGGGACGTGTATCGAGCCCCCACCGCCGAGGAGTTCCACCGCCTGATGGGCGAGTTCCAGCAGTGGTGCCAGTCGCAATCTTGGACGGCCTCCGTCCGCGAGATGGTGACCAAGCTGTGGAACAAGACCGGGGAGTACGCGGTGGCCTACGCCCATCCCGGCTGCCGCCGCACAAGCAACACGGTGGACCGTCCGATGAACCGCCTGCACCGGCTGATGTACGCGGGCCGCGGCCTCCACGGAAACCAGTCCTCGTCCGAACGCCGCCTGCGCGGCTGGGCCTTGCTGCTGAACTTTCGCCCGTTCGCCCCGCGCAGCAACCACCCTCGCGAACACCACAGCCCCGCCCACCGACTCAACGGCAAGCGGTATCACGAACACTGGCTCCACAACCTCACGGCCTCGACGTCACTCATGGGGTTCAGACAACTCGCACCTGCAATCCGGTAGGGTCAGGAAATTTGAACACCCGACCCCAGTTCAACAGTCATCCCACCAAGTTTCACTCGACGCTGTTCGCCAGCTTCATCTGCGATGAGTAACCGATTCGCCCGCCTATGATGACTGACCGCACGGAGAGAACCCTGATG
>JANMLE010000956.1:0-2567 GCA_031372385.1 Planctomycetota bacterium
AGCCGGTCCGTGACCGGGACTGGTCGTACTTCGGTCTGTTCTCTTTTCGGAAGGAAACCCCTTGTATCTTTGGCAAATCCGGCACATTCCGAATCCTTGGCGGAATTTGTTCAAATCTTTCGCGTGGCTGAGTCTTTC
The DNA here is from genome assembly GCA_031372385.1 of Planctomycetota bacterium. Taxonomy (GTDB): domain Bacteria; phylum Planctomycetota; class Planctomycetia; order Planctomycetales; family Planctomycetaceae; genus Schlesneria. Next base: position 139 of record JANMLE010000956.1, read on the forward strand.
GCTCATGGCCGTCTGGATCGGCGTCGCGGGGCTCCAATCCGCCCGCGGTCAGGGGGATTCGAAGCCGGTGGCCGAGAAAAAGTCCGAGCCGAAGCCGGCCGACCCCGCGCTGGCGAAAGCCGCCACCGAATTCATGACGAAGGTGCGTGAGTCGCTGTACGCCCGTTCGTCCATCAAGGCCGACATCGAACAGACCGTCTCGATTGGTGCGCAGCAATTCCATGTGACCGGCAAGTACCTCGGCAGCGGACAAAAGCTGCGTCTGGAGTACACCATCCAGCCGGATCAGGGAGTCGCCGGTTCCCTGTTGGAAGTCTGCGACGGCAAGGAATTGTGGAGTCTGATCAAGGTCGGTGACACCACCCGCGTGACCTTCCGTGATGTGCAACAGATCAAGGCGGCGGTGGCGGCAACGCGGAATGTCCCTGACGTCGTGCTGACCGCGGAACTCGGCTTGGGTGGCCTGACCGCGCTGCTGGCGTCGCTCGAACGAACGATGAACTTCGACGCCATGAAACAAGAGGAGGCGGGGGACGACGGTTCGCGAACCGTGATCCAGGGACGCTGGAAGCCGGAAATCGTGTCCCGCTGGCCGCGTTCCAAGGACGACTTGTTGCCCGCCTACGTTCCGGATTTGGTCCGCGTGTGGGTTGATCCCCAAACGATGTTTCCCGTCCGCATCGTGTATGTGAAACGGGTGGTCGAGAAAGACAAGAAAGTCCTGCGGCCGATGGTCAGCCTGAAGTTTCTCAACGTGGCGTTCGATGCCCCCGTCGACGATCAGGAATTCAAGTTTGAGCCACCGCCAAAGGTGCCGCCCGAAGACATCACCCGCCAATTTCTCGACCGCATGAAGGCCAGCGCCGGAGAAGCGGCCGAAACGTCGAAAACGACAAACGATCCGGTCGCGCCGGCGAAGAAGTAGCGCACTTCGAATGACCGGCCTATGCCCCGCAACATCGTCTTCAGGGGGACAGCCAGATGACCGAACTGCAAGCGACGATACTCATGCAGGCGGTCATGGTCCTTCTCGTACTGGCAACGACCATTACCAATCCGTTTTCAATTTCGTCTGTCATTGTCTACATCGGATCGGCTGTGTGGGGACTACAGCTCGTCCACCGCATGTGGACAAATCGTTGGCCAACGTAATTCATCAACCGGCGTCGCATGAACTACCGGGGAACATAGGGCAGTACGGGGCATCGACGTTGGTTGGCATTGTCGAAATCTTGCGATCAATACCAGCTTTCTTCGTTCCCTTCGATTCCTTCTGTTCGATTTGGTTGCAGAAGGCCGATCGGCCTTATCGACTCCGCTTTCTTTCCTCGCTGACGCTTCGGGTTACTGATCTTGTGCAGGATGTGTTGTGACTGAGCCCTACGATGCGTTGCTGATTGTTTCCTTCGGTGGTCCCGAACAACGGGACGACGTCATTCCGTTTTTGGAAAACGTGCTTCGCGGCAAGCCGGTCCCGCGCGAACGGTTGCTGGAGGTGGCCGAGCATTACTATCACTTCGGCGGTGTCAGCCCCATCAATGCGCAGGTCCGCGAGTTGATCGCGGCGCTGCAACTCGAACTGGCCCGGTCTGGTGTCGACCTGCCGATCTACTGGGGCAATCGCAATTGGAACCCCCTGCTGACCGACACGCTTCGTCAAATGGCGGGTGATGGAGTCCGGCGGGCACTGGCATTTTTCACGTCGGCTTACAGTTCCTATTCCGGCTGCCGGCAGTACCGCGAGAACATTCAACAGGCACAGTCCGAGGTCGGACCCACGGCACCCGCCGTCGACAAGCTCCGCGTCTTTTACAACCATCCGGAATTCGTCGCGGCGAATGCGGAACGAGTGCGCGACGCCATCAGCCGACTCCCCGCCGACAAACGGAAATCGGTCCCGGTGGCCTTCACCGCGCACAGCATTCCAATCGGCATGTCCGACCACTGCCACTACGTGTCGCAACTGACGGAAACGTGCCGACTGATCGCCGACGAATTGCAGCTTTCACCCGATCGCTGGAAGCTGGTTTACCAAAGCCGCAGCGGGCGACCGGGCGACCCGTGGCTGGAACCCGACATCCTCGATCACATCCGGACCCTGCACGACCGCGGTGAATCATCGCTGGTGATCGCACCGGTGGGATTCCTCTCCGACCACATTGAAATCCTGTTCGATCTCGACGAGCAGGCCCGCGCACTGTGCGACGAGTTGGGAATGGCAATGACCCGGGCCGGCACCGCGGGAACTCATCCGCGATTCGTCGCGATGGTTCGGGAATTGGTCCAGGAACGGCTGGGGCTGGTGTCGGAACGGCGGTCACTGGGTGAACGCGGCCCCAGCCATGACGTTTGCCCGGCAGACTGCTGCCTGTACGACGTTCGTCCACGGGCGTAGTGCGTCGGCACGTTCATGATCGGGTGGCCGTTAC
>JANMLE010000968.1:0-4190 GCA_031372385.1 Planctomycetota bacterium
TAGAGGTCGCCGGGGCGGGAGAGGATGTGTTTGCTGAGCGGTTCGCCGTCGCTGAGCAGGCTGGCGACCGTTTGCAGGATGGCCTCGCCTTCGGCGGCCGTCGGGCGGTTCCAGAATTGTTCGGTCCCTTTCACCCGGTGGTTGATCTTCTTGATCAGCGACTCCACCAGGCACGAGGTGATGGGCAGGCCCTGTTGGCGATACTCCGGATAATTCATGCGCGGTGCGTTGTTCGTCAGGTAGGTCAGCGTCTTCGCCACGATCTGGCGGGGGTCGTTGTCGGGCGTGTCCTTCGTCGGCGGGCCGAGGCGCGTCTGCCACGCGCGCCGTTCGGCGAGGACCGTGCTCACGCGGCCCTGCCAGCAGGCCGTCATCCACGCGGTGTACTGGTTCCACTGCGCGGCCCGACTGTTCGTCACCGCGCCGGCCACGTCGTAGAGATACGTCACCGGATGGACGAAGTCCGTGATCGGGGTGAAGAACGGGAAGTGCAGTTTATGGACGGTCCAGTTCTTGTGGTCGCCATCACCGAGGAAGGCTTGTCGCGCGGCGTCGTAGAACCCGCGACGCTGGGCCTCCGCCGCGACGAGCGGGCCGAACCCGCACACGTCCTTCAGCGTGGCCACGGTACTGCGGAACAGGCGTCGCGGCGGCCACGGGCGTTCGGCCGCGTCACTCGTCTCACCCGTGTCGGGCGGCGGCGTTGAGCCGGTGGAGTCCGTGGACGGAGCGGCCGCTGCCGAGCCTGTGTTCTCGGCGTTTTCCTCGTCCCGCGCGTGTTGTTCCGCGCGTTGCCGCTTGATCTCGCGCGTCATCTGCGGGACGTGTGTCTGGTCCAGGAAACAGCGCGGCGGCTCCGGATGGGGATCGTGTTCGAACGCCGGCCCCTCCATCCTCCAGAGCGCGGCGACCTTGGTTTCCTTCCACGCGTGATCGTGGACGCCGCGACCCTGCTCGGGCGCGCGTGTGCGGATCCGCCCGCCATCGACCTGCACGCAGGCGATGGCCACCGGCTGCTCGCTGGCGGACTTCAACTCGCGCCGCTGATGCAACGCCGCGTCCCGTTCACGCGGCTGCAACAACTCGCCGCCGATCTGCTGCGTGATCCGCATCACCGACATCGTGCTGATCTTCAGTCCGGCCAGCTTGAGCAGTGCCTGCCGCGCCTTCTGGCCGGACTCACTGCCGGCCCCCGCGAAGGTGATCTTGTCGATCAGCACCGGACTGTCGTCGCGCTGGTCGATCTTCAAGGCGGTCCGCTGAGGGAAAAAAAGCCCGCTCACAGTGCGGGCAGTGACAGACCGGTTCGGACCAGGTGAACGGCCCGTGCTCGGCCGCGAGGGTTCGTTCGCCCTGCTCCCGCGAACACTCGTGCCCGCAGGTCGGACAGGGCAGCGTCTCGGACAACCGTTCCGTCTGATCCTCCACCGAACCCGCCAAGAACCCGCCCGCCATCGCCGCGACCAACGGCCGCAAGAACTGCTCCAAGTCGGCGAGCGTGACCTGGAGGTCCGGCCCCCGTTCCCCGAACGCCCGCCGCGAAAGATTTTCACCCAACAACCGTGCCGACTGCACCAACTCGTCCCGTTTCGCCGCCACCGCCGCATGGATCGCCATCCCCAGTCCCTCCTTGAACTTGCCGACTCCGCGAACGACCTTGTCCGCGACCACAGGCTAATCCAAACCTGACAAGCGGGGAATTCCTGTTATGCACCCGTCAGCAGGTAAAGCTGGGTGGGCGATGACACCGCGTTGACCTTCACGGCCCTGACCGATGGCCAACAGCGGAAGCGAGACCACCGGCGGCGATTCCTTGGCCACACACGACTGGCCGGCATCCAGTGGATCAACCTGAATCACCACGACATCGAGTTCACGACTCGGCTGGGAAGTGACGGGGGTGGCAGAACAATGGGGGCAGGACGATGAAGACAAGCACTCTGATTCATTCATTTTCATACCATCGTTCTGCCCCCATCGTTCTGCCAGGCCGCCAGCGGGGCCTTCCAGCCGATTGACAAACCACAGCCGGAATGAGACGTTGATTCACCAAGCGAGCGGTGAACCCATTTCAGTCAGTCCGTGATCGCTCGCATGCGGCTAACTTCACCTTGCGTGCGTCAATGAATCCAGAACTCGAAAGTCTTATCGCCAAGTTTCGCGCCGCCCAGGATCTTGCGGTTGCAACCTTGACGCAAAAACTACTAATCCCTTCGCCCGCGACGAATCGCGACTGGCCATTCATTTGTATCGAATACAAGATCAATCGCCGTTGCGATCGGGATGGAGTAGGCATCTACTCGCATGGTTATGGAATCGAATTGAAGATTGAAGACCTCACAATCGACTTCGATTGGGGTAACGAAGGCGAAGCTGATGGTTTTGATGCGTGGCGACTTTACAATTTCACGATTGATAACCGCGATTGCCTATCTTGCACGCAATCTGGTGTCCAACAGTGGCTCGACGAAGCTGTTGCCGCAGGCGAGATCACCAAATCGGGTAACCTTTATTACGATCCAAAGCGTCGAACATCAGGAATTTCAACTATGGCTCCTTCATGATCGATTCCGAACAATCACGCGCACTGAAGCCCGCATCCGGGCCGGTTTCAAATGGACTCCCAATTTTTCCTTGATAAGGAACTTGCCATGAAGCTTGATCGCAGAACCTTTCTTTGCGGCGAGGGTGTCGCGATGGCGCTGCCTCTGCTGGATATCATGACACGGCGAGCCGCCGCTGCCACGCCGGCGGTCAAGCGACGCATGGTCTGCATCAACACGCCGCTCGGAGTGCATCCAGAGTACTTCTTCCCGGAGAAGGCGGGGCGGGACTATGAGCTGTCTCCGTACCTGGAAGTCCTCAAGGATTTTCGCGACGACTTCACGGTGATCTCCGGGCTGTCGCATCCGGACGTCGGACCCAGCCACGATTCCAACTACAGCTTTCTGACCGCCGCTCCGCATCCGGAGCAACGGGCCGGATTTCGCAACAGCATTTCGCTGGATCAGTTCGCGGCCGAACACCTGCACGGCGAGACGCGATTCGCCGCTCTGCCGCTGTCGTGCGAGGGTTTGGTTTGTCATGGACGCGCAGCGGAGCGGCGGTGCCGACGGAAAGTTGGCCGTCGAGCGTCTTCGCCAAACTGTTTCTGGAGGGGCGGCCGGACGAGGTCCAGGCTCAGGCGCGGCGATTGGAAGATGGTCAGAGCGTGCTCGACGCGGTGCGCGATCAGGCGCAGCGGTTGCAAACGAACGTCGGAGTCGGCGACCGCGAAAAGCTCGACGAGTATTTCACCAGCGTCCGCGAATTGGAGCAGCGTCTGACTCAGTCCGCGGCCTGGGCCAAGAAGCCCAAGCCCAAGGTCGATGCCAAGCCGCCCAAGGACAACACCATCAGCACCGACCTGATTGGCAAGACTCGGCTGTGGTTCGACCTGATTCACCTGGCGCTGCAAACCGACTCCAGCCGGCTGGTCACGCTGCAACTGATCGGGACCAGCGGCGTGCCGCCGATTCAAGGCGTGAGCCAGGGCCATCACGACCTGTCTCACCACGGCAAAGACCCGACCAAGATCGCCCAGCTCAAAATCCTCGAACTGGAGAAGATGAAAACGCTCCGCGACTTCCTGACCCAGTTGAAGCAAACGCAGGAGGAAGATGGCGAAAACCTGCTCGACCGCACGATGGTGTTCTTCAGCAGTAACCTGGCCGACGCCAGCAAGCACAGCGTCAAGAACATGCCGGTGCTTTTGGCCGGCGGCGGCTTCAAGCACGGCCAACATCTGGCCTTCGACGAAAACAACAACCCTCCGCTGAGCAATCTCTTCGTAAGCATGCTCCAGCGCATGGACATCGAAGCCGACAAGTTCGGCTCGATCACTGGGACGCTCACGGGGTTGGAAGCGCGCGGGTAAGCGGCTGTGCATTTTCTACGTCCGATTCGCCTTCCCCTTCGCGCTCCTTTGGATTCGCGCGGACCAAATCGATTTCCGCGCGAATCAAAAGGAGCGCGAATGAGGAGGACTGTCGAATTGGAGCGAACGGACAATGGTCGCTTCACGGCGCGCCACTCTCGGACGTTGTTGTCGCACCGCCCTAAGGGGCAGGGCTTCCGAGGTGGTGTTTTTCCACGTTTGTAGCCGAATTCGCAAGAATTCGGATCGTCTGACTGATCGTCCGAATTCTTGC
>JANMLE010001007.1:0-4799 GCA_031372385.1 Planctomycetota bacterium
GTCCCCTGCGCCCCGAAGTCCTCCGCCGTCTTGACGATTCCGTTGCCGAAGAACTGCTGCCAGTAGCGGTTCACGATGACGCGCGACGTGAGCGGATGGTTCGGCGCGGTGAGCCACTTCGCCAGACCGAACCGGTTGTTCGGCACGCCCTCGGGCAGAGGCGGCAGCGCGGACGGGACGCCGCGTTCGACCTTCTCGCCCTTCTTGTCATAGGCACCCCGGATCAGGACGAAGGTCTCGCGCGGTTGCGGCAGGTCTTCGGAGATCATCGTTGCCGGGATGGCCGCGTCGAGATCCTTCTTCTGCTTGTCGATGTCGGCGATCTTGGCGTCGATCGCGGCGAAGGTGGCGCGCGTGCCGGTGTTGATCGACTGGAGGAAGTAGTCGCGAAGCTGTTTGGTCTGATCGGGGTTTCGCTTGGCGGCCTCAACCTTCAGCGCGGCTTGAATGGGCGCGGGAAGCGTCGTCTTGGGAGTCGGCAACTCGGACGCTTCCCAAGCCAGTTGCGAGGTGAACTCGGTCTGGACTGGTGTCGAGCGGGTGACCACGCCCGCCTTGTCCCAATAGACCGTGCCGCCGGATTGTGTGAAGGCCCAACCGTTCAGAGACGATCCCGTCTTCAAGCCGACATCGGCGATGTTGACTTCCAGACGAATCCACTCGCCCAACTTGGGCAACGCGCCACCGAGTCGTTTGGCGGGCGTGTTCTTTGCCCCGAAGGCGATCGCGTCCTCATCGCCCCAGTTCATGCGGTGCTCCCACGCACCATCGTTGAACTGCATCATGACGGACTTCGGTGGATTGGCCGGGTCGAGATAAACATGAGCGAACAACACGTCCCCCTCACCGAGCTTCAGGCCGGGGTTGGCTCCGGTGAAGAAGTGCTGTGAGGTCGTCGCTGCTGCTGCCGTCCGGGTGGAAGACTTTTCACCGCTGAAGACCGGCCCTTCGGCCTTGGTCACGAACTTCCACGGCGAGTCTCCCTGAAGGCTGGCTCCGGGAGGAAACGTGTCGTCGTCGATCCAGACGAATTCCTGCCGCGTCACCGAGAGCGCGTCGGCGGGAAGCTCGGCCCCGGCGAGCGGATCGACGTACTGGATCTTGGCGAGTTCGTCCGCGCTCGACTTCCGCAGCGCGGCCAGTGTTTCGTCATGTTGCTTCAGCTTGGCGGTCTGCTCGGGCGTGGGGAGCTTCAGGATTGGAGCGGGCAGCAGCGCGTTGCCATCCATCGCCGCATCGCTCATCGAATAGAAATACGAATAGAGCGAATAGAACTCCTGCTGCGAGATCGGATCGAACTTGTGCGAGTGGCAGACGGCGCATTGCAGCGTCAGCCCGAGGAACACAGTCGACAAAGCCTCGGTCCGATCGACGGCGTACCGCACGAGGACTTCGTCGTTGATCGAGCCACCCTCGCTGGTCGTCACGTTGCAGCGGTTGAAACCCGATGCAATCTTGTGCTCGACACTCGCGTTTGGAATCTGATCGCCCGCCAACTGCTCGATGGTGAACTGATCGAATGGCTTGTTCTGGTTGAAGGCGTTGATGACGTATTCGCGGTACGGCCAGAGCGACCGTTCGTTGTCGAGATGCAGCCCGTGCGTGTCCCCGTAGCGGGCGGCGTCCAGCCAGATGCGGCCCTGATGCTCGCCATAGCGCGGCGACATCAGGAGCCGGTCGACAGCCCGTTCATACGCCTCAGCCGAAGCATCGACGAGGAACGCATCGACCTCCGAAGGGGTCGGCGGCAGGCCGGTCAGATCAAGCGTCGCCCGCCGGATGAGGGTGATCTTGTCCGCTTCGGGCGACGGTTCGAGTCCCGCCTGTTCGAGCTTCGCCAGCACAAACCGGTCGATCTCATTCCGCACGTTGTTGGTGAACTTCGTGGCCGGCGCATCACGACGGACCGCCGCGAGAAACGACCAGTGCCCCTGATACTCCGCCCCCTGAGCGACCCAGAGTTTCAGCGTCTCGATGTCGGCGGCAGTCAGACTCTTCCCGCTGGCTTTGGGTGGCATCTGTTCGTCGGGATTCGCCGACGTGATCCGCTTGACGAGTTCACTCGCCGTGAGGTCACTTGGCACGATGGCGGTGTGGCCCGACTCCAGCTTTCCCTTCGCAATGTCGGGCTTGTCGAGCCGCAGCCCGCCGCCGACCGTCTTCGGATCGGGGCCGTGGCACAGGAAACAGTTGTTCGACAGGATCGGCCGCACATCGCGGTTGAACTCAATCTTTCGATCCGCGGCCAACGTGATCGAACAGACAGACAACAGGCTGAAACTGGCCAGAACCAGCGGGAACATCCGACGTCGCATCGAAAAGACCTCCGCAAGCGGATCGAAAGAAATCTCGGGTGGGAACCAACCGGTGGGAAGCAAGGCAGGCGAACTGAAGCAGTATCGGTCGACCCGACCCCGGATGTCAAACCGGGCTTGCCCGATGTGCGGCGTAGGACAGGTTTTTTACCTGTCCGGCACAGATGCGTCCCGCGTGCGTCCTCGAAGTCGTGATTACTTCGGAGTCACGTTGTTTGGACGGACAGGTAAAAAACCTGTCCTACGTCTTCAGTTGTTGAACAGGAAGTGGCAGATGTCGCCGTCCTGCATGACGTAGGCTTTGCCTTCCACGCGCAGCTTGCCGGCCGCGCGGATGTCCTTCTCGCACTTGTAGGTTTCCAGATCGTCGAGCGTGTAGATCTCGGCGCGGATGAAACCCTTTTCGAAGTCGGTGTGGATGACTCCGGCCGCCTGCGGGGCGGTGGCTCCGATCGGGATCGTCCAGGCCCGGACTTCCATTTCACCCGCGGTGAAATAGCTTTGCAGGCCGAGCACGCGGTAGGCTTCGCGCGCCAGCACGCCCAACGATGGTTCGGCCAAGCCGGCCCCTTCGAGCATTTCCGCCCGGTCGGCTTCATCGAGTTCCGCGATCTCCGCCTCCAGTTTCGCACAGACCGGCACCACCGACGCTCCCACCTTGGCGGCGAACTCGCGCACCTGCTGCACCAGCGGGCTCTTCCCTTCCAAGTCGTTCTCGTCGACGTTGGCGACGTACAGGATTGGCTTGGCGGTCATCAGGCCGTAACTGCGGACGACTTTGGCGTCGGCCTCTTCGAAGGCCAGCTTCCGCAGCGGCTCTTCGGTTTCCAGGTGAGCCAAACACTTGCGGATCACTTCGACGCGATGCTTGGAATCCTTGTCGCCGCTCTTCGCCGTGCGCTCGGCCTTCGACAGCGAGTTTTCGAGCGTCTGAATGTCGGCCAGCATCAGCTCGATCTCGATCGTCTCGATGTCCGACACCGGGTTGACCTTGCCCGTGACGTGGATCACGTCGGGATCTTCGAAGCAGCGGACGACCTGCAGAATGGCGTCCACTTCGCGGATGTGAGTCAGAAACTTGTTTCCCAAGCCCTGCCCTTCGCTGGCCCCTTTGACGATGCCGGCGATGTCGACCAGCTTCAGCGCGGCGGGGACGATCTTCTTGGGAACGATGTACTTGGTGATCCGCTGCAGCCGCCCGTCGGGAACGCTGACGACCCCCTCATTCGGTTCGATGGTGCAGAACGGATAGTTGGCACTCTGCGCCGCCTTGGACATGGTGAGTGCGTTGAACAGGGTGCTCTTACCCACGTTGGGCAAACCGACGATGCCAGCTTCCATGATTCCGCGCAAACCTTGCCGAAAGAGACGATCGAGAGAAACGCCGACGCCCGCCAATCCGCCGAGGCCAGCGGTATCAGCCGCTTCGTGAACGCGGCGAGAGTCCACAGCGCGGCGCATTCGAGGCGGGGTTTGATAGCAGACCGCCCCCCCAATGTCACGTTGACGGGGACGATTCAAAACCCGTTCACGAAATGATCCGCTCATTCGCCATCCTCACAGAGGCCGATGTTGATGCACGTCGGCGAGTACGTCACAATCGGTCCCGACGATTCGCCCGCCAAACTTCCGGCGGTCATGAGTGAGATGTTTGTCCGAGCCGCGCCCGTCAGGAAGCGGTCTTGTCGATCCCACTTCCTGACGGGCGCGGCTCGGATGGCATGCGATGCATACCGGGCCGCGCGAGGCATAAAGGTTCCGCCGATGTTGAGCATCCTGGGAAGGCAATCGCCTCTGTGCGACGGGATCACCCGCCGTGAGATGCTGCGCGTCGGCGGACTGGGCACGTTTGGTCTGTCGCTGCCGTTCCTGACGCAGGCGCGTCAGTCGCGGGCGGCCGACGTTCGTTCGACGCAGCCTGCCGGTACGAAGCGCGCCAAGTCGTGCATCGTGCTGTTTCTGATGGGCGGTCCGCCGCAGCACTCGACGTGGGATCCGAAACCGCATGCTCCGAAGGAAGTGCGCGGCGAGTTCGGTCCGATCAGCACCAGCGTGCCGGGCATCCAATTCTGCGAACTGCTGCCGCACACGTCGCTGCTGGCCGATCGGATCGCGGTGTTGCGGGCGGTCTCCAGCAACGACAACGCGCATTCGTCCAGCGGCTACTACATGCTGACCGGTCTGCCGCACGCGCCGATGAATGCCGAGAACGTCAATCCGGGGTTCCCGAACGACTCACCCAACCTCGGTTCGATCGTCCGCAAGCTGGTTCCCGAACGAGGCAGCCTGCCCGCGTCGATTCGGCTGCCGCACCGGATCTTCAACACGGATGGCAGCGTCTGGCCCGGTCAGGATGCGGGATTCCTCGGCCGGTCCGTCGAGCCTTGGTTGCTGAACTGCAAGCCGGCCGATCCCGGTTTCCGCATTGATGAACTCACGCTGAACGCCGACATCTCGGACCACCGGTTGGCGGGACGCCGGACG
>JANMLE010000604.1:0-8444 GCA_031372385.1 Planctomycetota bacterium
GCGTGGTACATCAGCCGGACAAACTGGCGGAGGTCCGTCTTGCCGACAAGATTGATCACGCCTGTCAGCGGAGGGTGCCAGTGATGCGCCTCGCCGCATTGAACGAATTGAATCCGGCCGTGAAAGTGATCGACGAGGCGCTGATACCAGCCGGGGTTCCACCACTTGGCGGTGAAGTCGAACTTGCCGCCGGCCATCAGGATCCAGAAGCGGCCGTGAAAGTCCAACTCCTCGACCTGCGACATCCAGCCTTTTTCCTGCGGCGCGAGATGGATGTCACCCCGGAATTCGGTCACGGGAATCCGCAGGTCCAGCCGCTCTTCCAGCATCTGGACGTAGCCGTGGATGAAGTGATAGGGGGCGGTGTTGCTCTGATGAATCAGCGGGTATTGCATCTCGATCGTGGTCGCGTCGGGATCGGTGTCGTCCAGCCGCGTGAGATACGGATTGTTCTCCCATAGGGGATCGGCGGAGGTGCGGACATCGGTCAGGAACCGGCCGGGTGCGGCGCGGTGCAGGTCGCGCACCGCCGCCGTCAGCATGACGATGTCACCGGGGCTCTGGTGACTGCGAAGAATGAGTCGCTGTGGCATCCCGGCCTATCTGAACGGGTGGCATGGCCGCTGGTGCGCATTTCCAAGTGCAGGGCCATGCGGACGGCTCGGGACGCGAGGCATCGCATCGAGATGCACGACGAGGGCGGTGCCCTGACGTACATCCCAAGATGAAGCCCTCACGTCCCGGTTCCGATGGCAAGCAGTCGCCGCGGGTGAGTTCCAGATCCACCACCGTGATCCCCGCTTGGTGGTTACTTCTTGTATTTCTTCGTTGTCAGCGGGATCGGGGTGGATTCAGAACTGGCTGAACTGGAACTGGAACTCGGCGCTGGGCTGCTGCTGGAACTGGACGACGACGAACTGCTGGGGCTCGGCGACGAACTGCTCGATGATGAACTGCTCGAGCTGGATGACGAACTGCCACAGAAGCCAACCTTCGCCGATTGCTTTGTCACGAGTGAGGAAACACCGGGCTGTATTTCCCATGCGACGGCCATCACCCAGCATGCCCCATTGAGGGGGATGTCGCCCGTCACAAAGGGCATTGCGGGGGTTGCCATGGGCCCGATGAGAGTGCCGCTTGGATCATCAAAGGGCGTGTTGATCAACAGCGGATCCGGATCGGGAAGCGTGGCAGCCGAAGTCGAATACCATCTGATCCAGAGGAGATGGGGGACAGTGCCGTCAACTCGAATCCGAAACGTCCCTGCGGCAGATCCCGCCTCCACCGACACACTGAGCGCCCCCGCAGCGAGCGCCGACATCGCCGAGACACCCGACTGTAACTTCTGGTCAATCAACTGGATGATTTCCAGACCCAATTCGACGGACTTCAGACTGACATGCTTTGTCATTCAAGGATCCCTTGTCATGGAAGGATTGCGAAACTCAACCGTTGCGTCCGCTGCATAAACGCCAAATGCGCCGCAGTAGTCTTCGAGAAAATACTGCGCGTTGAATGGATCGGCGCACAGTTTGGGATAATTCAACTCATTCAGAACAACTCGTGAAAGCCGGTGATTTTCCAACTCGATTTCAAGTCTCAGTTTGTCGTGAAGCATCGGCACAGTCAGAGAAACAAAGTCGTCTCGTTTGCCGCCCACGGTCCCATTTTCCGAGTTGATTGAGCCGAGGTATCGCTGGACGACCACCCTGCGATTTGAGTCCACCACATTGAGCCACATCACCTCGACGACTTGAAACACGGCGGCTCGTTCAGGGTCGTCCGGATTCTGCCGAAATCCCAGAAAGAAACCAAAGCTGCCTTGGTCGGATCGGATACTGATATCGACCCCCAGACGAATCTTGCCGATCGCATCGGGCTGCAATTCTCCGAGCTGGACCAGCCGGATCGTTCGATTTCCGTGGATCACCAGAGATTTCAAGTCATCATCCAACCGCCACGCTCCCAATCCGCTGCGCCTCTGCCAGGTGACATCGGTGGGACGAATCCCAAACACCTTTTGCCATTGCTGGGTGAGAGGGCTGTCCGGAGCCGCAACGGCCGGCACCTGAACAGCGGCCACGGGGAGTACGTTGGCGGCTGGATTCACGGCAGTCAGTGTCGTTGGTGACTCGATGGCTGGTGACTTCGGCGGAATGCCGGTCGATGCCGCCAGACCGGAATTGGTGCGAGCCTGTGCGTCCCTGTCGGAACGGCTCGCCGCATGAATTCCCCACCAACCCAACGCGGCGAGAACGCCGGCGACCACTGCCACGGATACTGCCACGGTGCGGGGACGGCGGACCTTGGTGGCATGAGTCTGAAGCTCCGTCCCGTGACTGGCCGCCGAAGGGTTTGCCAGAGGTTCGGTCGGATCCTTGGCCGTGGAATTGTTCCCGATGGCAACACGGGCGATCATTCCCAACGGAAGCATCAGTGAGGGGAGATCCGGCTTCGTGCAGAAGGGGGCAAGCGCTTCGGCGAGATCCTTCGGCTGGGCGAAGCGGTCGTTCCGATGCTTGGCCATGAGCTTCGTGACGACCGCCGCCAATTCCGGCGGCACATCGGGACGGAACTGCTGGATCTCGGGAATCGGGAGTGAGGCGTGAGCCCACATCTTCTTAACGGGCGAGGAATTCTCGGGCATCGCGAAGGGGGTCCGGCCGGTCAGCAGTCGAAACAGCGTGCAGCCAAGGCTGTAGAGATCCGCGCGAATGTCGACCTCGTGCGAACCTTCCGCCTGCTCCGGGGCCATGTAATCGGCGGTCCCCAGCACGGTGTGAACACCCGTCAGTCGTTCCTCAATCAGTTCGCCGCGTTTCAACAGCGCCAGTCCCAGGTCGGCGATCTTGACCCCGGTCTTCGACATCAACAGATTGGACGGCTTCAAATCGCGATGGACCAAACCGCACTCGTGGACATGCTGCAATCCCAGGGCCGCCTGCCGAATGATCTCGCACGCATCGGCGACGGGCACCGGCGCGAGGCGGCGTGCCAAGGCATCGACGTTTTCGCCGTCCACCAACTCCATCGCCAGATACAGCGTTCCATCCACTTCACCCGCGTCGAAGGCCCGCACGATGTACGGGTCGTCAAGCTGCCCGATGGATTTCATTTCGCGAAAGAACCGCTGCCGCGCGTCTTGGTCTCCCGAATGCTTGGGCTTGAGCAGTTTGATGGCCACCCGGTTTTGCAGCAGGGTGTGCCGTGCTTCAAAGACATCGCCGCCGCCGCCGCTGCCGATCGGTCGCAGGATTTCATACGGGCCAATCATCCGCAACGGGGCCGTACCGGGGGCATAAGCGCAAGTGAGGGCCTCCACGCCACCGGGGATGACGACACGCGAAGCGGGAGCAATCGCGATGTCGCTCTGTCCTGCGCCACGCAGAAGAGTGTCGAGCCGCGACCGTTCGTTCCATGTGGAAACCCGGTCCATGCACGCCGGACAGCCCGCCAAGTGCGACAGCACATCGGTCGAACTGGTCTCCTGCTCTGCGTTGTGCAGAAGACGTCGCAGCGAATCGTCGGACGGACAGACCACGGCGGTGTTATCCCTTCACCCAAGAAGAACCGAGTGCGTGATGATGCTAGCGTCTGGTGAAAGAGATTGTCCATTCCACGAAATGCCACTCGAAAGATTTCTGTGGCCCGAATGGACGCCTCGTTGGATTCTGCGGCGAGGTGTCTCCCCTATTGAGGTTAGACGCTATCCGAAAAGCCGCCATCGCGAGGGGGTCGGGGGGGGTTTTTTTTTTCCCCCCCCCCCCCCCCCCACAAACCCCCCCAACACCAATCGTTCTTTAAAAAAAAAACACCCCCGACCCCTTCTCAGATCGCCTCTTACTTCGCCGCGTGTTCCTGAATCTTCCTCGACATGGCCTCAACCACGACCGGCATATAGATGATGCCCGTGTAGTGGTCCGCCCACAGTCGGATGTGGTGATCTTCGGGAAGCTTCGCGGCCTCCGAGAGCTTGATCGCATGGATGGGAGGGACGACCTGGTCGCGCGTGGCCGAATACAGCCACGTGGTGTTCGGGTCCAGTCGATGCGCCAGCCGCAGGGGTTCGACCTGCGAAAACAGATCCCGCATCTTGTCACCGCTGTACCCCGCGGTGGCCAGCATTTCCCGCAGTTTTCCCGCTTCGCGCTGACCGTTCAGCACCAGGTTGTACAGGTCGCCACCCGCCACCATGATGTGGACGGATTGAAAACCATGATCCAGGCCCGCCGTGGTGGAGGCGACGAATCCCCCCAGGCTCGTTCCCTGCAGCGCGATGTTGGTGCGGATGACGTGGGGAAGAACGGCCACTGCATCGCGGGCGCGGCGCACATCCGCAATCCCCTGTTTCATCGTCGGCTCGACATGCCGACCGTCCGGCCGAAATCCCTGCGGCCGACGCAGGCCATAGAACGGCAACTGGATCATGAAGGCATGCACCTTCTGCGCGTGAAACGCCTTCGCGAAGAGGCGTCCGACTTCCATGCCCGATCCGGATTCATGAACGACGACGACTGCGGGGGCGTCGATCAACCGGCCCGCGTCGTCCTTCACCGCATACCACTCCAGGGCGACCCGGTCATTCTGGGCGACGCCGTTTGGCTTGGGCGAGGGGAAGCGGACATAGCCTTCGATCTCCGTGTCGGCCGCCGGTTCCACCGTGACTTCAAACTCACCCGGCTTCCAGATCAGATTGTCCAGACAGGCGCGGGCGTCGGCCGATTCATCGGCTTGGGGCGACAACGAATCGCGCGCGGGATACGTGCGAATCGGCGCCGGTTTGTCGGCGGCCGGGGCTGCGGCCACCAGAGCCAACCAAACACAGACCACAGTTCGGCAGATCATCATCGGTCGATCTCCTGACAGTCACGCTCGTTCAACCCATCCCATAACTTCGCGGGTGGGATTCTATCGCCTTCGCGCCGCAGCCAGAACCATGAAGGTTGATCGGCCAGTGATCAGTCTGAATTCAGGGCCGCGGAACTGACGCCGCCCGCTGGTCTCAGATGCCGTGTCTGGTCGGACAACCGCTGCATGCCGCAGAACCGGCAGAGTCTGTGCAGTCCGTACTTCCGGCACGCGCGGGGAATCCGTCGACCTCGTTGGAAGCGGTTCCGATAAACCAACTGGCTGTGTCGGTGAGGATGGAATACTCGGGCTCTCCGTCAGACTTGTTGACGGTCTATTCGGCGCGGGTCTTCTGACCCCGCCGAAACGGTTGACCGAAGGTCTCCACTTCTATTCTCAACACGAATGGCGGAGACCCAAAACTCGAGCGACTCGATCTCTTCCCCAAGGGTCTGTGCGTTTTTTACGTTCGAGAATGGCCGGCGAGACTCAATGGTCTTTCTGCCTCTCTCTTTCTGTCTCCTTCTTCCTGTACCGGCAAAGCAGGGAGACAGAAAGAGAGAGGCAGAAAGATGAACACCGATGAAGTCTTGGCGAACTCTCGGAAGTAAAAGATGCACAGCCCCCAAGGGTACGAATCATCGATTGATCCGCTTAACAGGGAGGCATGGCCGAATGGACCGCAATTCAGCAGTGATGATGGCGATCGGATTCTGCCTGGCGGTGTCGGGGTGCGCGTTGACTCCCTGCGGCGCTCCCTGTGGCCAGGGTGGAGGGTGTGGACTCGGCCGGCGGTGCAGCGACTGCACGCCCCCCAGGGTTCCGGGCTGCAAGTACAACTCGTGCGTCGATGAATTTGTCGTGTACAGAACGGGCAAGTCGTGTGGACATCGCGCGCTCGCCCGGTATCGGCGGCAATGCGACTGCCCGATCTCGGCCGACTTCTCCGCGGGATTTGTGCAGTCCCATGTCGACCTGGCTTCAGGACGCGGCCCGCTGCCGCCCAGCCTGCCTCCTTCGCGGTACTGGTCGGCGTACTACCGTTCGTGTGCGGGTCGGCCCCGAGTCGAAGACTGGTACGCGGGCTACGACGCCGGTTTGGAAGTGGGCCTGAACGGCGGCGTCTCGCAGTTCCGTCGGATCGACGTCCGGATGACAGGCTGTCCTGGTGGGTAGTGGGCATTGGTATCTACACAACTCGATGATCGAGGGTCTGGTCAATTGTTGTCTGGTGGCGCGAGTTTCTCATTCCGACATTCGCTGCCTCCTTCAATTCGCTGTCGAATCTTCGTCTGGAATGAGAAATCGACAGCGAATTTAAGGAGGCAGCGAATGGGATGCCTGCGGAAAAGCTCGTAATCGCCCGTTGCATCCGCATCTGGCCATGAATCGCCTGCGGCTTAAAGTTGTGTAGATACCAATGGGTAGTGGGCAGTGGGTAGTGGGTAGTGGGCGGACCGGCTGCTGTGTCCTGATTTCTCACTTCTCTTTCCTCTCTCCCCAAACGCAGTTCCTGCCGATGCCTGCCGCGACCCGTGCTTTTTTTTCCGACCGGACCCGCGGTCGATTCGCCGGTCGCGGTCGTTCGCAGTGTTGTAACCAACGGTTTGACATGGCGGTTGCGTCGCCGGTGTGGCGTCGCCTTCGCGTAGCCCCTGCAAAAAATCGCACTTCGATCTTGGCGATGATGTCGCATACAACGCTCGCCCACCCGTGGATCAATCGGTTCCCGGGATGGTTGGTTGTGTGTGACGGTCTTGGACAAGGATCGAATTTCGATGCGAGGCTCATCCCAGCGAAGACTCTTCGCAGGACTGTGTCTGCTGCTGGTCTGGCAGACAGGCTGCGCCGCATTTCGTCCCGTCCAGGGTGTCCCCGCCCGCTATCTGCCCGAAGACATGAAGGTGGGTGATCGCAGCAATCGCCGCACGATCGATTTGTCGTTGCTGCGGCAGTCGCCACCGATCGACCCGGCCACCGGCAATGTGGTCCACCGGATTGACGGGGGCGACGTGCTGGGAGTCTATGTCGAAGGCTTCGTCGGCAAGGCCAGCGATCCGCCGCCGGTCTTCTTTCCGGTCAACAACGATTCGCCGCCGTCGTTCGGCCTGCCCTATCCGGTCCGCGAGGACGGCACGATCTCGCTGCCGTTTGTCGGCTCGGTGAATCTCCGCGGTCTGACACTGGCCGAAGCGGAAGAGCGCGTCAAACAAGCCTATCTCGCGCCGCGGCAACTGATCCGTCCGGACTTTCATCGAGTGCAGGTCAACCTGCAGCGCCCCCGGCAGTACCGCGTGCTGGTCATCCGCCAGGATTCTCGCAACGAGCCCCAATCGAATGCGTTCCTGGGCCAGTTGAACATCGGCATGGTGAAACGCGGCACCGGCAAAGTGGTGAACCTTCCCGTGTACAGCAACGATGTGCTGAACGCGCTGACAGCCACCGACGGTCTGCCCGGACTGGACGCGGACAACGCGGTCATCGTGATTCGGGGTCGCAGCAAATCGCAGGGCGGTGCGCTCGACCCGCGCTGGCCGACCGACTTGGACCCGTCGCTGATGATGCGGTCGGGGACTGTGCCCGAGCGGCCGGTCATTCGCGGCCAGTCGATGGACGAACCCCGATACATGCATTCGGAAAACGTGAGGCAAGCCACACACCTTGGTCCCCCTCGTCGAGTGCAACCCGCATCCGCGACAGCACCCGGTCCCGGCAACGGTTCCTATTCTCCGCCGGATTCCGGCCGCTTCGACGCCAACACACCGCTGGCACCGCCGAGGATCTGGCCGGATCGAAATGACCTGTCACCAATGGGGTTTGATTCCCCTGCCGGCCAGGGATCGTATCCGCCAGGAAGCGCGGGACCGGGTTCCTTTGCTGCGCGATCTCCCCAGGGACCGATGCCGTTCCAACCGAATGGTCCCGCTTGGAATGGCGCTCCAGGCGAACCCGGTC
Source organism: Planctomycetota bacterium (assembly GCA_031372385.1). GTDB lineage: Bacteria > Planctomycetota > Planctomycetia > Planctomycetales > Planctomycetaceae > Schlesneria. The sequence goes on from JANMLE010000604.1 coordinate 7,804, forward strand.
CGTCGCACGGCGACCCACCGCGTTTCAAGCCGGTTCCCATTCCAAGCCGTCAACCCGCGGTGGCATGGGGACCGCAACCGAACGGGCCGCAAGCCTTCGAATCCCAGCCGAATGAACCTCCGCCAAATGGACCGCAATTCAACGGGCCTCAACCCAACGGAATGCTGCCGGGTGGTCCGCCACCGGGATCAAGGACGTCGAGTCCCTCGTTCAATCCCCAGCCGAATAACGACCAGGACCGCAGACCGGCTATCGATCAAGGACCGGACCTTGAAGCGGCACTGGGCCTCGGCGGCGGGACGCTCGACGGACGTCACGTGATTCGCATTCCGATCCGACTGGGGCCCGGTGAGACCGCCGACATCCGTCCCGAAGACGTCATCCTGTACGATGGCGACATCGTCTTCATCGAGTCGCGCGACACCGAAGTCTTCTACACGGGCGGACTGCTGGGAGGCGGCCAATACACCCTGCCGCGAGACTACGATCTCGACATCCTGCAGGCGCTGTCGCTGGCCAGTTCGCGGGGAAACAGTGGCGGCAACCGGTCGATCGGCGGCGTCTCGGCCCTCAACAACGACGTCACAATCAGCCCCAGCACCGCCATCGTGTTGAGGAAGCTGCCCGACGGCGGTGAGATC
>JANMLE010001031.1:0-7975 GCA_031372385.1 Planctomycetota bacterium
TTCGGCGGCAGCCTCGGCGGAACCGGCAGCCCGGACAAGGTGATCGCCGAACTGAGCCGGCAGGCGGACGACCTGTTCAAGAAGGGGGGCTCGAAGCCCGCGATCAACGCGCTGCTGGCGGAACTCAAGAAGCTGTCGAAGGAGATCAAGGATCGTTCGCTCCGCCCCGAGAAGTTTCATGAAGCCGAAGCCGCCGTGACGAAAGCGGCTGAACGCGCTCAAGCCCTGCATCAGCAGGTCGATCAGTTGCGGCGCGAACACTCGAAGATCGAGAAGCGCGCCCGCGCGTGGCCGAAGTGGAATGAGTTGCAGCAGCGGCGCGGCGAGCGGGCGGGGCTGAGAGCGACATCTGAGCCGATGTCGGAAGAACCGTGGTCCGGACGCCCTCGTCCGGACGAAGGCGTCCGGACCACAAACATCCCCGCCGACGCGCGGCAGCGGTATCAACTTCTCAGCAAGGACTTGACGTTGCTCGCCGACGAACAGGCGAAGCGAGCCGACGAGATCAAGCTGGCTGAACGAGGTCTCGCCGCGCTGAACCTCGATCCGGGCGCAGTCTCGTACCGGACTGAAATCAAGTCGTGTCTCGAGCTGCGGCAGTCGTTCATCGAAGCCAAACAACAGCTTCCCGAACGGCAGCGGCAGCGTGAGGCGATGCGATTGCTCATCGACCGCGAGTTGGCCGAACTGCGTCCCGGCTGGAGCCACGACGACTTGCGAGCCTTCTCGGTCGACGTCGCCACGCGCACCGCGCTGGACCGCCTGAGCGACGAACTGCGAGAGCGAGCGACCGCGCACACGAAGCTCACCGCCAAGCGGGACGGCGATGCCGCGAACCTCGACCGCGCACGAGAAGAACTGGCTGAAATCGGTGAGCCGCGCGATGTCACTGCCATCGCCGCCGTGCTGGCGGACGAAGCCGACTTCGCCGTGAATCGGAAACAGTTGGACGGCACGCGCGGCGAGTTGGCGAAGCTGGAACGCAAGCTCGCGACGCAATGCCGCAAGCTATCGCCGCCGCTCCCCTCCACCACACCCGCGCCCCACGAGTTGCCCGTACCGCGCGCGGAGACCATCGCCGAGTTCCACAGTCGCTTCACAGACATCCGCGAACAACTTCGCATCGAACGCACGTCGGTCGAAACGGACGACACCGAGCGGCGCGAGATCGACAGAACACTGGCCACCGCGATGTCGAGCCACGTCGTGCCGAGCCTCGACGAGCGCGATGCCGCGCGCGAACGACGCGATCTCGGTTGGAAACTCGTCCGCCAGAAACACATCACAGGAGAACAGGTTGATGACGCGATCGTTGCGTGGTTGAACGGCAAATCAAATCCGTTGAACCCTGGAGAGTTATCGCCCAGCGCCACGGCATCTCTGCCCGATGGCTACGAGCGGGCGGTTCGCGTCGCCGACGATATCGCCGACCAGATCTACGACAACGCGAACGAGGTCGCCGAGCGCGAGGGACTGCGCCGACAGCTCGCAGCCCTCGCAACGCGGCTCGAACAGAAGCGACAACGAATCGCGGAGCTCGAACGGCAGCAGGCCGAGTTGCAAACGAAGTGGCTCGCGCTGTGGCAGCCGTGCGGCTTCGAGCCGCTCGCGCCCGACGCGATGCTCGGCTGGCTCAACGATCACGAGGCCGTGTGCGCGACGATCGCACAGCGCGACGAGCTGCTTGACGAGCAGTCGCGACTCGCCGAACGGATCGCGTCGTTCGAGCAGCGGCTGCGCGCCGCAAGCGGTCCCAGCAAACAACATTTGAGCGGCGCGGCGCTAGCCGCCGGTGACAGCGTTCGTGCGACACCGGCGGCTGGCACCGTGCCGCTCACAGACGGGGCCGATATCCCAGTCCTGTTTACTGCCGCGAAGCGGGCGGTCGAAGAGGCGAAGGACCAGCAGCGCCGAACGAGTGAATTGCAAAAGGACGTTCGGCGGCTCGACAAGCAACTCGCGAAGTACGACGACGAATTGCAAAGCCTCGCGGCTCGCGAGACGGCCGCGAACGCCGAGTGGCAGGCGGTCTTGAGCCGCTTGAATCTGCCCGCCGACTGGGACGCGGATCTGGCGCGCGAAGTGATCGACAAGTTGAATGCGACGCGCGTCCGCCTCGACACCCTTCCTGGCGAAGAGGCCCGCATCAGCGCGATGCAGTCGCGCGTCGATGAGTTTAACCGGCGAGTCCGTGCGCTGTGTGAGGCACTCAAAGACGAGTTGCAGCGCGACCCGCCCGAACTCGCCATCGAGAAATTGGCCGAGCAAGTCGAGCGGGCCGTCGAGGCTCAGCGGAAGCACGACGACCTGTCGCAGAAACTCACTTCCGCGCGGGAACAATTGAAGTCGTTGAACGGTCGCCACACCAAGCAGGACTCCGAGCGAGTCCGCTTGTTCTCGCTCGCCGACGCGACCACCGACGCCGAGTTTCTCGAAGTCGTTTCGCGCGCCGAAAAGATCGTCCGGTTGGACGGCGAGATCGAGCAGCTTGCCCGCGAGGTCGATCTGATTCGCGCGGGCGACGACCGCGACGAGTTCGAAGCGTCGCTCGCGAACAGTGAACGATCGGTCCTCGAAGGGGAACAACGCGATCTCGCCGAACAGCTTCGCCAGCAGGAGCAACTCAAGCGCGAGGCCGATGAAGCGGTGGGCGCGGCGCGAAAGGAACTGGCTCACCTGGACGGCTCCGGTGCCGTGGCGATCCTCACCGAAGACTTGTCCCGCAAGCGGTCGCTGCTGGCGGCCGAGGTCGACCGTTACATGCCGCTGGTCTACGCGCGGCATCTGCTCAACGCGGCCGTCAGCCGCTTCGAGAAGGAGAACCAGCCGGAGATGATCGCGACGGTCTCGCGCCTGCTCGGCCAGATGACCGGCGGGAAGTACGTCGAGTTCGACCGGTCGGGGGGCTGCAAGCAGAACGTCCTGATTCGACGGTCCGATGGCGTGGAGCGAACCCCCGAGCAACTGAGCACCGGGACGCGGGAACAACTGTATCTCGCCATCCGCCTCGCGTACGTATTGCACTACTGCCGCCAGAATGAACCGCTACCCATCGTGATGGACGATGTCCTCGTCAACTTCGACGACAGCCGCGTCCGCAACACGCTGGCGACGCTGGCCGACGTCGCGCAGTCGGTGCAGATCCTGTTCTTCACCTGCCATCCGCACATGGTGGCCCTGGCCGGAGAAATGGTCCCCGGCCTGCGGCCGACCGACCTGCCATCGGTTGCAGGCAACGGTGCCACAGCCATGAGTGAGTGACGCCGTAGGACGGATTTCCAATCCGTCCCGCGTTGACGGACGGATTGGAAATCCGTCCTACGGGTCGATCTTTTCCTGCCGACTCCTACAGGTCACGTCGCGCGAGGGATAAGACCGTGAACATAGACATCGCAGTCCAACACTTGGATCTCGGTCTGTTCGAGTCGCGCGGCGTTGGACATGAGGTCCACTCCGGTTCCCGCCAGCGGAGTTGGTGCGCCGAGTCCCCCGACCAGCAGCGGCGCGATGAACGCATGGACTTCGTTGACCAGCCGCTGATCGAAGAAACTGCCGAGCAGTTTTCCGCCCGCTTCGATGAGCACGTTCGTCATCCGCCGGCGTCCCAGTTCGCGGGCCAGTTCCTGAAGGTCCGGCTGGTGGTTTGAGGTGGAGGCGATCACCAGCACTTCGACGCTCGCCTGTTGCAGCGCCTCGATTCGGTCGGTCGGCGCGAACCCGGTGGTCACCACCACGACGGGGACGTCACGCGCCGTGCGAACGAGTTGCGACGTGACTGGAATCCGGCAGAGGGAATCGACGACGATCCGCGTGGCAAGTCGCGGGCCGCTCGGACGCGCCGTCAGCAGCGGATCGTCGGCGATGACGGTTCCGATGCCGGTCACGATGGCGTCCATGCGGCCCCGCAGTTCGTGGACCACCGACCGGGACGACGAGTTCGAGATCCATTGCGACGAGCCCGTGGATGTGGCCGACTTGCCGTCCAAGGTCATCGCCCACTTGGCGTGCATCCACGGCAGGCCGGTGGTCATCAGTCCCGTGAACGGCGCGATCAGACGCTGTGCCTCGTCGCCGAGCAAGCCGACTTCGACGCCGATTCCGGCGGCCTTCAATTCGTCGACGCCCCGTCCGGTGCCATGCGTTGCCGGATCGGTGGTGGCGACGACGACGCGGCGAATCCCCGCCGCGATCACGGCGCGCGTGCAGGGGGGGGTCTTGCCGAAGTGGCAACAGGGTTCGAGCGTGACGAAGAGGGTTGCTCCCCGTGCCGACTCGCCGGCCGCGGCCAGCGCGTGGATCTCGGCATGTGCGCCGCCGAACCGTTCGTGCCATCCTTCACCGAGCACGCGGCCCTGATCGTCGGCGATCACCGCGCCGACGGCGGGATTGGGTTCGACATGGCCGATCCCCCGCCGCGCCAATTCCAGAGCGCGTCGCAGCATCGCTTCGTCGATTGCACGGCTGTCGCTCATGACTGTGGTCCGCGTGGGCGTGCCCGTTCTTCACGTTGCTCAGACCGCTCACGGCTCGACGGAACCGCTGTTCGTAGCTGAATTCGCAAGAATTCAGCGGAACATCGGACTACGGCCTACGGCCTGAGTTCTTGCGAACTCAGCTACGATGCCATGAATAATCCCGGCCAGTGCTGTCGTCATCAAGCCTGGCGGATCAGTTGCCGGGCAACCAGAGCTTGGAGGGAGTCGCCGCGGCGGCGGGAGCCGGGGCATCGGGACTCCAGATCCCGCCGGCAACGACCGACGTGACGCTGGTCGCCGTCACCACGCTGATCGATTCCCACGGTGACGCAACGCCGAACGATGAGAGCAAGCTCTCGATGTAACCGCGCATCTGCGGCACCTTCGGAGCATAGTAGTGGACGAACCGGTCCAGCAGGGGTTTCAGTGCCGGGTCGGACGGTTCTTCGAGCCGCAATGCCAGCTCGGTCATGTCCCAAGTCCACTGGTGTTCGAACAGGGTCTTGTCCTTGGGCGGCTTGGACCGCGCGACTTCGATCCAATGCAGGGTTTCGTCGCGGCGACCGTTTCCCGCGCACAGATCCACCATCGCCCGCAGGCTGCGCGGCATGTCGAGTTCGGCCTCGCAACCGGGTCGCGACAGGGCGACCTTCAACACGCGGTACAGGAATCCGTCGTGGCGCGTCAGCAGGGCGCGGTTGACCACCGGGATCAATTGCGCGTCGGACAGCCGGTCGAGCGGCAGCCGGTGCATTTGCATCACGGACAGCGTGCCCAGCGAGGTGGATTCGTCGACGTCGAGCGGTGGCAGCGGCTCCAGACCGAACCGCGACAACAAACCGGGCAGGTCCAGATCGTGCGCCCGCTGTTGGCAATGGGCATCCAGCACATACGCGGCGGCTGTGAGGGCGACCTTTTGCCGCGGGTCGGTGGCGGCGTCCGCGGGAGACCGCCCGCCGAGACACTTCTGCGGCGCGTTGGGCCACGTGTCATTCAGAATCTGTTGCCATTGCACCTGCTTCAACTCGCGGCTCAAGCGGATTGGAATCCCTTTGGGGAGGCTCCAGCGCCAGCGCAATGGCTGCGATTCCGCCGGGACGGCACCGGTCACTTCCGGCTGTGCCTTGTCGGTCCGCCATTGAACAAGTTCCCCGCCGACGGCTTCCAACAGCGATCGGGCTTCTTCCAAGTCCGGGCCGCGGTCGCCGGTCAGGTAGAGCGACGGGGGCTCGGGAGAATCGGGGGCCGCGTCATAGATGGAAATGTGCGCCTGGAACTGCGGCATGGTCTCCAGCGACAACTGGGAGAAATCATCGCCGGACCACTTCGGACGATCGAGAATCTGGTAGGTGCCAACCGGCGTTTGAGATTCCCCTTCCGAATCCTTGGGGACGGCAAATCGCAGGAATCGGGGATGGTCATCCAGCAGCGTCAACAGCCGCCCGATCGATTCCACTTTGGCTTCGTAGGTGCAGATGTCGAGGACGTCGGTCGTGTGGGTGCGGTCGAACAGTTGGGCGAGCGTTTCGCATTCGACTGCGGCGGGAAAATCGCCATACAACTGGGCGGCCCGATGCAGGGCCTCGGCCGCGAGGACTTCCTCACCATCCCAGGCGCGGCAGAGTCCGACGGAATGCCACAGTGCGGCCGAATCGGGAATCGTCTTGGTCAGGGCCAGGAACAGATCGGCAGCGGTGTTCCAGCAGCCGACGGCCGCGTACTTCTGCGCCTTCCGGATTTCCTTCTGTTGTTCCTCGGTCCCGCCGTCGACGACAACCGCAGGGAGGGCGTGCGACCCGCGCAGCGGGTACGGGACGGCCGGTTCGCCGTCGAATTCCAGCAGGTGGACGAACACTTCCTGGCGGTGCTCTTCGGGCGACAACCGCAGGGCCAGGGCGAGATGTTCGCGGGCGGCGATCAACCGGTTGCGCTGGCCCAGGACCGAGGCCATCGTCCCGGCCAGGCCGCTGACCATGGCGGGGAACTTCTTGGCTGCCCGTTGAAAGGCGCGGTGGATCGCCTTCTTGGCGCTGTCGTATCCATCGGCTTGGAACGCGGCCGTGGCCAGCAGCACGATCGAGAACTCGTGATCGGGGTGCTGCTCCAGCAAGGCCCGCAAGACATCGCGCGCCGTGGCGACGTCGTTCAGTTCGATCAGGATCAGGGCCCGCGTGGTGTCGATCCAGGTGTTGTGCGGATGCTTGCGGGCGAGCAGTTCGAGTTGCTGCAACGCGACGCGCGGCTGATTGCCGTCCATCAGCCGGAACGCGCGGTCCATTTCGTCGGCGATCGACTGGCAGCAAAACTTCAGTTTTTTCCCGCTGCCGCAGGGGCAGGGATCATACGGGGCGAGCGGCATCGGGCGATCCTTCTTCAGTGTGTCTGTGGTGTGTCCGTGTATTCATGCCGGACCGCGGAAAACCGCCGGGCCGGGGCTGTGGATACGAGGCGCGCGATCGGGACCAAGTCATCACATTTGAGGTCCGAAGTTTAGCAACACCGCCCGGTTTTGACAGGCTACCGAAGCAATCGTGCCGGGCCGTCGCGCTACCGTAGTCCCGCCGCTCCGTCGGCGGGACGGGCTGCGACGAGCGTGCCCTCACGCACCAACTCCATCGCGATCGCCGTCGCTGCGGACGGTCCCGTCGGCGGAGCGACGGGACTACGGTACGGACCGTCACTCACGGGTGAACACGATCTCACAGATCTTGCCGAGGTCGTCGCCGAACGTCTTGGTGGTGACGCCGTCGCGGATGTGGGCGTTGTTCACAAACAGGGCGAACGCCAGGTGCCGGCCGCTGGCGGTGGTCAGGTAGCCGGCCAGGGCCTTGCTGGTCATCAGCGTGGCGCCGTTCATCGTGTTGTCGGAATAGAGCGTGCCGGTCTTGGCCTGGACCTTGTCGCGCACGGGGCTGTCGTGCGGAACGTTCTTGGACAACGTTCCATCGACACCCAGCCGGGGAAGCGCGACGTGGTAGGCGGCGAAATCGGGCCGGCTGGCCATGTGCCGCAGCAGTTGAACGGTGGCCGCGGGAGTCACGAAGTCCGCGCGTGAGCCCCCCGCGCCGCCGCCGAAGGAGATCGTGTCGACATCGACGCCCGCGCGTTTCAGAAACTCGTGCTGCCGCTTCAGTCCCGCCGACAGCGTCCGTTCGCCGTGCTGGTGCGCGACGAGCAACGGCAGCGTGCTGGCATGCAGGTTGTGGCTGACTTTCAGGATCAGCTTGGCTGATTCGGAGAAGGGCAGCGACGTGTGGACCGCGACGCGCGGCAGTTCCTTCACCTGGGCCGGTGTCGGCAGCGGCGTGGGTGTGGTTGAACCCAGTGTCGGTGCTTCGACCCGCACACCGGCGCGATGCAGCGCTTCGATGAACAGCGTCCGGGCGAACGCGGTGGCGTCATGAACTTCGTGGACCCGGACGACCGGCTTGTGACCGTGCGGAATGCCGCCCGTGATCGAGATCCTCCCATGTCCCAAGTCGCGGATCGTCGAGCTGAGC
>JANMLE010001046.1:0-11122 GCA_031372385.1 Planctomycetota bacterium
GTCACGACCCATGCCCTCGCGGGCGATGAACTGGTTGTCCTCCGGTTGCTCGTTCGCGGTGAGGGGTCGCGGAACCCACTCGTCGTTTGTCGGCGAAGGTTCCTTCACGGCGATCGTGACCGACTGGACGATCTTCGCGCCGCCGTTGTCGATCGCCACCGAGACGCGCATCGCTCCGCTTCCCTGAGCCCGCTTGAGAATCAGCTTGCCGGGCGTGACTTGCTTGATGACCGCGATGTCGTCCACGGTCCAGGCGAAGTTCAACTGTCCCGCCCCCGTGGCCTGCATCGCGGCGAGATTCGTGATTTGCGGAATGATCTCGATGGTCTGCCGTCCGTCCCAATTGGCTGGTGCGGACAGCGTGAAGACCGGCTCGGGAATGTCTTCTCTGATCGTGATCGCGATGTCTTTGGTTTTCACTTCGTGGGCGTAGATGGCCTTGAATTGCAGGGACATTGACTCGACGTTGCCGATGACCCGACCGGGATGGAACGTGTACGAGAGCCGATCAGACGCCACAACGGGTCCACGCCCCTCATGCCGGAGAATCCAGTAGAACTTCTGAGCCCCGCCCGCTTTGGCCGTGACAGTGGCGCTCTGCCCCTCGGCCACGACGAGTTGAGTTTGTGAAACCGAGAACTCATTGCCCGGCTGCACCAGCGGGCCGACCAGCGTCTGCTGCGGCTTTTGATTTTCGTATTGCAGCCTGATCCAATCCGCGGACCGCGCGACCGAAGAGATGCGCACTTCGTCAATGTCGCCGACGAAGTCATAGTTGTTGTACCAGCCGCCGAGCCACAGTCGCGCCGGGCTCTTGATGTCGAGCAGCGGCTTCGCGGCACCGTCGAGCCGGCCGTTGATGTAGATGCGGCCGTCCGCCCGGTCGTAGGTGTGCGCGACGTGGACCCACTCGCCAATCGGCAACCGGCTGTCGCTCTTCACGTCGGAGAAGTCGCTGTCGATCTTGATGTGCGGCGGACTGCGGAACTGCATCCGCACCTTGCTGCCGCGACCGCCCCCTTCGTTCCCCCAACCGATGATCGTCGAGTTCGGCTTCTCGATGCGAAACCACGCTTCGGTGCTGTGCGACCCCGCGCCGGACGGATAATTCGGAATCTTGTCGCCGCAGAAGATTCCCTTCCCACCGGGAAACTTCCGGGCGGAACCAATCATCCCCGCCGTCGACGTCGTGCCGGTGTCGCTACTCGGCAGCGTTCCCACTTCGTCCCGCACCGGATCGTTCATGTGCCAGACGCTCACGTATCCATTCGACTCGTTGAACACCGCTTTGCCGTTGGACTCATCCGTCGCGTTCGCGTGGCCCCAATGCAGCTTGATCTCCTGCCGCGAGTTCCCCGTGATCTTCGGCACCCGCACCCAGACACCGGCTTCGCCGCGGGCCGCATCCCAGTCCTCGATCTGATGGGCCAGCGCTTCGCCGGTGCTGGACGAGAACCGGAGATCCCCACCGTCCGGCTTCGCCTGTTTGAAATCGAAGTAGTCCTTGTGCAGCCGCACGAGCAACGGGAACCCTTCGACCGTCTCCGGCAAGACGGCACCATCGGGCGTCTCCGTCGCCGGCAACCCGGCCCCCTCGGGCGTCGTGAGCACAAAGACCGAACCGGAATGCTTCCAGTCCTGAAACGGCTCGGCCGCTTTCGCAGGCTGGCCATCGGCAGCACGCGCGCGCGACAACCCGCACGGCATCAGAAGCACGACCACGAGAAGGAACAATGCTCGATGTCGTTTCGCCAATGCGATGTCGTTCATGGGTCGTCCTTCGCCTTTGGAATGCGCCTGATTTCCGTGTGTGCCCATTAGCCGGCACAGATTCCATCGAGCCACTTCTGCACGACCACGATATCGGTTTCTCCGTGAATCGAGTGCGAATGCAAGAAGCAATCGCGAAATGTCACACAGCGAACCCCACGACTAATGCCCTCGCGTAGTTCGTCGCGAAAATAGCTGCGATGCTTGAGTTTCGTTGCTTGCGCGTCGTGGGACTTAACGACCCAAGCTCAGTGACCCGCCCAAAGGACACGTGGATTCAACCGGAGTGCGATGGCAGGATTCGCTGCAGCGCATGGTTAGACCACACGGTCATACTCTCTCCAATCCAAAAACTATCGGCAGCGAATCCGGTGCAACGTATGTGCCGTCATCGGCCAGTCCGTCGTAGTGATGATGATACTGAACCGGGGAATCCGGCAAGTCCGCATCGGCAGGAAACTCGACGAAGGACAAGAACTGCTCCTGCAGGCTTGGCGCGACCGAAAACACAACCCGACCTTGCTCGAAGCTAACGCGATTTGGAGGCGTGCTGCTGCGCACCACAAAATGGCTGACCGCAGTGTCACCAGTGCTCTGAACCGGCAAAGCAAACTCAGAGCGAGCAGTCAGCGCCTGCCGAACTGTGTCACGAAGCAGCTCGTAATCCTCGCGGTGTCCTTCCACGAGCAGCTCCCTCTGTGCAGCATGATAAGCGGCTCGAAGCATGTGCGTGTAGCGCCGCCTAACAAGGGAATTAGGCGATAACCAGATTCTTCAACTCGGCCGTGATGCTGCGTTCGCCGGCGAGGACCGTGGTGAGGACTTCGATCGCTTCGGCATCGTCGATGCAGGTATGGACCGCTTCGTCCAACTCGGCGATGAGCGCGTTCTGGTTTTCGATGATCCGCGGCAGCATCGCCTTCAGCGACAGGAAGTGCAGGTCGGTGAAGTCGGCCGGGTAGACGCCGAACTCCACGGGATAGCGGCGCTCCGTCAGCAACTCGACCAACTGGTCGGTGTGCCGCCGTTGTTGTTTCACCAGGCAGGCCACGGAGTCGCGGGCCGCGCCCGCATTGGCCGGCGACCACGGGCTGACTTCGCCCACGAATTGCAGCAGGCTGCAACCCAGGTCGACGACCAGATGGTTCAATTGCGCGTTGTGTTGGATGCTGGGCATGGGCGATCCGAAGGGGCGGGGAAGGGCGGCGATCGCCGGAGTTTCAAGCACGACCACGTGGCGTTCCACCGTTAGAAAAAGGCCGCCGCCGCGTGGCGCGCCACATGGCTGAGCGGCTGAATGATGATTCCCAACAGCAGCACCATCCCGGTCACCAGCATCACGTACATGCCGGACGGCGAGTCCGATGCCAGCGACACCGGTCGCGCTCCGGCCGGCCGGACGTCCATGCACATCACCTTCGCCACGCGCAGGTAATAGAACAGGCTCAGCACGGTGTTCAATCCCCCCGCCGCCAGCACGACCCACATGAACCAGTGAACCCGCGTCGCATCAAACAGCGCGGCGAAGATGAAGAACTTGCCGTAGAAGCCCCCCAGCGGCGGCAATCCGACCAGGCTGAACAGGCAGATCGCCATGCAGATCGCCAGCAGCGGTGACTGGTGGATCAGACCCTTGTAGTCGTCGATCTCCTCGCTGAACGTTTGGTTGCGGATCAGGGCGACGATCGCGAACGCGCCGAGGTTCATGAACAGGTACACCGCCAGATAGTACAGCAGTCCCTCGATGGCCCGGATCATCTGGTCGGAACTGGCCGCGTGATCCGAACCCATCGTCGACCGCAGCACCAGCAGCGCCGAGATCGCCATCAGCATGTAGCCGGCATGCGCGATCGTCGAATAGGCCAGCAGCCGCTTGGCGTTCGTCTGCGAATACGCCGCCATGTTTCCGAACGTCGCCGTGATGACCGCCAGTGTTCCGAGTCCCAGCCCCATCATCAGTGACAACCCCTGGATGACTCCCGCGTCACTCCCCGTGACGGCCATAGAGAACCGGACGAGCAGCGCGAACGCCGCCGCCTTGGACGCGATTGACAAGAAGCCGGCCACTTCGGCCGACGCCCCTTGAAACGCATCCGGGCACCAGAAATGAAACGGCACGACCGACAACTTGAACGCGAACCCGACCGAGATCAGCAGCAGCGCCAGAATCGTGATGCGGGCACCGGGGTGCGACACTCCGAATCCCGACGCGAAGATCGACTGCAGGCGGTGGCCGAGTTCCCCGAATTCCGCCGTCCCCGTCAGACCGGCCAGCAGGCTGATTCCGAACAGCATCACCCCCGCGGCACCGGCTCCGTAGACGACGAACTTCAGCGACGCCTCACTGCTTTGTCGGCGACCCTTCAGAAAGCCGGTCATCGCGTAGCTGGGAACGCTCGCCATTTCGACACCGAGGAACATCATCAGCAGGTGGTTGGCACTGCTCATCACCATCATGCCAACCACCGCGCCGCACAGCAGCGTGTAGAAGTCCGGCGCGTCTTCGCGGTCGGGAATCCCGCTGAGCACCGTCAGCGCGATCACGAACACCAGGAAGAACAGCAGGAACCCGCGGAAGAAGACCGAGAACACATCGTGAACGGCCAGCCCGGTGAACAACTCGGCCGGTCCGCCCGCGAAGGGGGTGCTCAACCAGTTGATGGAACCGGTCACTGATCCCCAGAATCCCGCTCCCTGTTCCATGCCCGCACCGGGCAGCACGCTCAAGGCGTTGAACTGCAGGATCACAACCACGAATGCGGTCAGGCTGCCGAGCAGCGCGAACCAGTGGGTCGGCAGGATCTTGTCGGCGGACGTCAACCGAGCCAGCAGCATCAGCACGATGGAGCCGCATAGAATCAATTCGGGCAGGAACAGCACGAGCGAGGTCCAAGTCGAGACCTGCAGCGCTTCGCCCCCCGTGAGGAACTGCCGAAAGAGCGACTCAAATCCCATGACGTTTTCATCCCGCCGGCCGAAGACCGGCCCCTTGCCACCCACCACCCGCGATGCCATCACGCGGACGAAGTTCGATTTGTACTACCGCGCCTGCGTCGTCTGCATGGACGCCCCCGCACCGTGGTGCGTGTCATACGTCCGGGACATGCTCTGCACCAACGCCGTGACCGACTTGTCCATCCGGCTGAACAGATAATTCGGGAACACCCCCAGCAGGACGGCGAACACCACCAGCGTGTAGGCGATCGACTTCTCACGGCCCGTGAACGGGGTGATCGCTTCCGGATGCGGACCCTTGTATTCGGGCCCCAGATACACCCGCTGCATCGTCCACAGGATGTATCCGGCCGTCAGGATCACCCCCGAGGCGGCGATGATCGCCAGCAGCGGATCGTAGTTCCAGCAACTGAGCACCGAGAAGATTTCACCCACGAATCCGCACAGCCCCGGCAGACCCAGACCGGCGAAGAAGATCACCGCCGCCAGGCCCGAGTACTCCGGCATCAACTGGGCGATGCCACCGAACTTGTTCAAGTCGCGGTGATGCACGCGGTCGTACAGGACGCCGACCATGAAGAACATGCCGGTCGACGAGATGCCGTGCGCGATCATCTGGAACATCGCTGCGTTGATCCCCATCGACCAGTAGTCACCACCAAACGTCTTGCCGTCGACGATGCGCCACACGGCCAGGCCGACCAGCACATATCCCATGTGACTGACTGAACTGTACGCGACCAACCGCTTGAAGTCGGTCTGGGCCATCGCCGCGAACGCACCGTAGATGATGCTGAACACACCGAGCGCCACCAGGAAATACGCCGCATACTGGGCACCGTACGGACAGAGTGGGAACGCGATCCGGATGATGCCGTATCCCCCCATCTTCAGCAGCACGCCGGCCAGGATCATCGAGATCGGCGTCGGTGCTTCAACGTGCGCATCGGGCAACCAGGTGTGGAACGGGAACGACGGCAGTTTGATGGCGAACCCGATGAACAGCATGATGAACGCCGCCAGTTGCATCGTCTCGTCAAACCGGGGCGCCTGTCCCTTCCCCGCCGCGATGTTGGCGAGCTCGATCAGATCGAACGTGCGGATGGGGATGCCGCCGGCGGTGAGGTGCGTGCTGTTGAAGTAGAACATCAGCATGGCGATCAGCATCAGCACGCCGCCCGCCAGGGTGTACAGGAAGAACTTGATGGCGGCGTACTCGCGGCGCGGTCCGCCCCAGATGCCGATCAGGAAGTACATCGGCAGCAGCATCACTTCCCAGAACACGTAGAACAGGAAAAAATCGAGCGACAGGAAGACGCCCATCATTCCGGTTTCCAGCAGCAGGAAGAGCATCATGTAGCCCTTCACGTGCTTGTCGATGCTCCATGACGCCAGCGCGGACAGCATCGTGACCAGCCCGGTCAGGACTACCAGCGGCAGGCTGATGCCGTCGACGCCGAGCGAGTAATTCACGTTCCAGCCGGGAATCCACGGAATGCTGAACCGGTGCTGCATCCCCCCCTGCGTGATGTCGAAACTGAACCACAACTGCAGCGTCAGGACGAACGTCAGCGCGGTCCCCAGCACCGTCCAGTAACGCATGCTCTCCTTGTTCTGCGCATCGAAGAACAGTAACCCGAGAGCCCACACCGCCGGCAGGAAGACAATCGCGCTCAGCAGGAATTCCGAACTAAACATGGTGTTCTCAATCTCTCGAAACGCCGACCGGTGTCCCCGGTCCAACGGAAAAACCCCTCACGAAATCCCCGCCACGCGACCTACCGTGGCACCGAGGTGAACAGCACGCCGAACAGGACGACGACGCCGACGGCGATCCACATCACGTATTGCCGCAGCCGGCCCGTCTGGACCACCCGCAGTGAAAAACCGACTGAGCGGGTCACGCTGCCGACCATGTTCACCAGACCGTCAACCATGGTCTCGTCGAACAGGCGATCCCACCGCGATACCAGCACGGTCACAGAAGCCGAAGCATGCAGGATCGCGTCGAGAACTCTCTTGTCGAAGTCCACACACCACGCCGACACGATGTGGACCGGGCGGACAAACATCGCGTCGTACAGCACGTCGAACCGCCACTTGTCGACGAGGAAATCGTAGACGCCGGGGAATTGGCGGCGCAGGTCGCCGGGATCAATCATTCGCGCCCCGTACATGATGTAGGCCAGGATCGAACCCGCGAAGGCCGCGATCAACGCCAGCAACCCCGCCAAGCCATGGACCCCATGCACGTCGCTGTCGTGTCCCTGATGGCTGGGGAGCGTGACGCGCACCGGTCCGACGGAGGCAACTTGTTCAGTGGCCGGAACCGATTCGCTGAACGCGATCATCCGGTACAGCGGACCGTCTTCGCCGCTGCCACTGGTCAGGAACCAACTCCAACCACACGTCGCAGCGAGCATGGCCAGCGCGATCAGCGGCAACGTCATCACCAGTGGCGATTCGTGGCAGTGGTCGTACACATGCTGGTCGCGCGGCTCGCCGTGGAACGTCAGGAACCACAGGCGGAACATGTAGAACGCGGTGATCCCCGCGGTCACGAGTGGAGTCAGGAACAGCAGGATATGGACCGGGTTCAACTCGGAGTACGCCAGCGCCGAGGCCACGATCGCGTCCTTCGAGTAGAAGCCCGAGAACCCGATGTTGGCGAACGGAATCGCCAGCCCCGAGATCGCGATCACGCCGACCAGCATCGTGTAGGCGGTGATCGGCATCTTGCGCTTCAGGCCACCCATCCGGGGCATCTCCTGAACGTGGTGGCAGCCCGCGATCACGCTTCCCGAACAGAGGAACATCAGCGACTTGAAGAACGCATGCGTCACCAGATGGAACAGGCCGGCACCCCAGCCCGCGACGCCGATCGCCAGCATCATGTAGCCGAGTTGGCTGATCGTCGAATACGCCAGCACGCGCTTGATGTCCGTCGCGACCAGCGCGATTGTGGCGGCAATGAACAGCGTGATGCAGCCGACGTAGGCGATGACCAGCAACACCTCCGGCGTGAACACCGGATAGAAGCGTCCCGCCAGATAGACACCGGCGGCGACCATCGTGGCCGAATGCACGAGTGCCGACACGGGCGTCGGCCCTTCCATCGCGTCGGGCAACCACGTTTGCAGCGGGAACTGGGCACTCTTGCCGATGCACCCCGCGAAGATGCCGCAACCGGCGGCGATCAGCAGCAGGTAACTGATGGTCGACGGCTTGCCGTCCTTTTCGAGCCGGTGGCCGTGGGCGTCGCGCAGGTAGACTTGCCCGCCGTCGTCCGAGACATCCAGCGCCCCGTCGTCGCCACGGATCATCGTGAACAGGCCGGGTTCGGACGGCTCCGT
Organism: Planctomycetota bacterium; assembly: GCA_031372385.1. Taxonomy (GTDB): domain Bacteria; phylum Planctomycetota; class Planctomycetia; order Planctomycetales; family Planctomycetaceae; genus Schlesneria. Next base: position 8,079 of record JANMLE010001046.1, read on the forward strand.
CAGCGAGTCGGCGAACTGGAATGTTCCGCACCACGTCCACAGGATCATCAGGCCGATCAGGAAACCGAAGTCGCCGACGCGGTTCATGATGAACGCCTTGTTGGCGGCGTTGTTGGCCGAGTCGCGTTCGATGTAGAAACCGATCAGCAGGTAACTGCAGATCCCCACCAGTTCCCAGAAGATGAACACCTGGAAAATGTTGCCCGCCAGGACCAGGCCGAGCATCGAAAAACAGAACAGCGACAGATACGCGAAGAACCGGTGGAACCGGCCCGGTCGCGAGAAATGTCCGTGGCGGGTGTGGACTTGGTGGTCCTCGTACTCCTCGGTCAGTTCTTCCTTCATGTAGCCGATGGTGAACAGGTGGATGCAGGTCGCGATGAACGTGACCATCGTGAACATCACCAGCGTCAGGCTGACGATGTACCAGTCGAGTGACACCTTCAGCGCGCCGAACTGGGCCAGCTTGTAGAACGTTCCCGAGTACGCCCTCGGTGCCGCAGCGTGCGACTCCTTGTGCTTCTCAGCCGGCTTGTGCTTGTCCGCCGCACCGTGTTTCCCATCCGCACCATGTTCATGCGGGGCGTGACCGGGGGCTGCGTGAGCCGCGGCCACAGCCGACGCGGCGTCGGCGGGTTCCGCCCCGGCGTGGGGTTCGGGAGCCCCGAGTTGGGCTTCGCCCGCCTGATCCGTTGCTTCGTCGGCGTGTGCCGCGTGTTCGTCTTTTAGCACGGCCCAGTCGTTGGAACAGCCCCAGACCAGCAGCGCGGAGGCGCTGCACACGAAGCCGATGCCGATGCAGGCCACCGCGCACAGCGCCGCCGTCTTGCTCAGCCGGTGCGACCAGCGGAGCCAGTAGATTTCGGCGACGAACCCGGCGAGCGGCAACAACCAGGCCACCGTCAACAAGTTTCTCAGCGTTTCGCCGGTGGAGTCCATAATGCTTCGTTGAACGACAGAAAAGAGATCTAAGTTCGTGGCGCGGGCCGGTCGGAGCGACCCGGCCTAGCCCTGCAGTTCGTTGCCCCGGTCCACATCGATCGTCAGGTGGTTGTTGTAGTAGTTCAACGCGATGGCCAACGCGACGGCCGCTTCGGCCGCGGCCAGCACCACCACAAACAGCGCCGTCGCCTGACCGTCCAGACCGAGCGGCGTGTAGCGCGCGAACGCCACGAAGTTGACGTTGGCGCCGTTCAGCACCAACTCCACTCCCATCAGCACGCCGATGCCGTTGCGCTTCGTCGCCATGCAGACCACGCCGCAGACGAACAACACCGCACCGACAAACAGATAGGCTTCCAGCCCGACATCGTCCATTCAATTCACCCCTGCTTCCCGCCGTGAATCCGGCCCGGAACCCGAACTACAGTTCCGTTCCCGAACCGGGAGTCACCCGGCGTTTGGCTCGCGCCAGGTACGCCGCACCAACCAACACGACCAACAGATGGATCGAGATAATCTCGAACGGCAGCAGGTAGCCCGAGGCCAGCGGCTGGTTCGATGGTTGAAGCGGCTGGTTCGATGGTTGATTCAGATTACGATCCGGCCGCAGCCCGTAAAAGCTCAATCCCAACGGACGCAGCGTCCGCCCGGACTGACGCCGGGCCTCGACCGCCGCGATCGACCGCTCGGCCTCCGTCTTGCTTTCGATCGCGTCCGCGAGTGCTCGCTTCGCCTCGTCGGTCTTGGCTTTCGACAGACTGATCTTCGCATCGCTTTCCGCTTTGGTCGCATTCGCCAACTGCAACCTGAGCCGGCCGTCTTCCTTTGCATCCGCGGCGGCGGGCGAGTCACCCGCTTCCGGAATGCGGGTCGAAATATCCGCCCAATCGACCGAGCCGATCGCGAACACGAGCACACACAGCAGAAGCAGCCCGACTCCGCCACCGAGCATCGTTTCCGCAGGCGACGTTTGCACGCGGATCGTATGCCCGCTGGCGGTCAGCATCACTCCGAACACCAGCAGCACGACCGTGCCGCCGACGTAGATCAGCAGTTGTGCGGCACCCAGAAAGTCGGCATGCAGCAGAAAGAACAGCGCGGCCACGGAACCGAGCGACACGACCAGCCAGAACGCCATCCGCACGATGTTCTGAGTCGCCACGACCGCCACGGCACCGCCACACGTCAGGATCGCGAAAACCCAGAACAGCAGGCCCTTGGTGCCACCGACGGCGATCGCCGCCGCATCCACTTGGTCGTACAGGAACCGCGCGCCACCCAACACGAACAGCAGCACGAACAGGGAGCCGCCGGCCACGAGCAGGCTCAACAGTTTCAACGCCGGGCTGCGCAACACGACAAGGCCCGCAACACCGGCACCCGTGAGAATCACGAACAGCAAAATCAGCAGCAGCGTGATCATCGCACCACCTCCGAACCGCCTTGGGCGAGGGTGGACGAAGCGGGAACGACTGCGGGAGCGGGCGATGTCGCAGCGACCGACGGCACCGACTTGAGCGCCGGGCCGAAGATGATCGGGCGACCGAGCGGGGTCGACGCCAGCACCAGCGGCCACAGCACCGCGCCGAGAAACAGGAAGCAACTGATCGGCACCTGGTACTTCAAACAGGTCGTCATCACTTGGTCGATGCGCAGACGCGGCAGCGTCCACCGCACCCAAATTTGCAGAGTCACCAGCAGCGACGCCTTGATCACAAACACATGCGCGCCGACCAGGTTGCCGATGTAGGCCCCCAGCCCGAATCCCTGCACCGGAAAGTCCGGCCACCACGTCCGCAGCGAACCGACGATCGCCTCGGGAATCACGATCCCGGTTTCCCAGCCACCCAGGAACAGCAATACCGCGATGCCGCTGACCGCGAACATGCTGGCATATTCGGCCAGAAAGAAGATCGACCAGCGGAAGCCGCTGTACTCGGTATGGAACCCGGCGACCAGTTCGCTTTCCGCCTCGGCCAAGTCGAACGGTGCCCGCTTGACGCTCGCCGTTGCCACCGTGAAGTAGCAGAAGAAGGCCAGGAACGCGAACGGATCGTGGAAGATGAACCAGTTCCAAATCCCGCCGCCCTGCATCTTCCCCA
>JANMLE010000609.1:0-1799 GCA_031372385.1 Planctomycetota bacterium
AACCTCAAACAACTCGGTGTCGCGCTGCACAACTACCACGCGACCTTCACGAACACGTTTCCACCCGGATACGTCATCGTTCCGGACGGCGTCTATCACGGTTGGCGCTGGCAGTTGTTCCTTGCCCCGTATCTCGACGCAGCGCCGCGCTACAGCGAAGTCTCGGCCGTCTTCAGTGGCGGACTACAAACCAGCCCGAGCCATCTTCGTTTTCGGGACGGCATTCCGGGTCTGCGCTGTCCATCGGACAGCGGAGCGTCTGACCGAGTCGCCCATGTGACTGTCTCCACGTCCAACGTCGTCGGGGGCGTCGTCACACCGGGGACGCTCGATGTGCCAGACCACTTTGGGCGGACGAATTATTTCGGCATGGCGGGCTATCTGGGGTCGGACCTCGGCGGCATCGAACCCGGTGCGAGTAGTGAGCCGACCTCGTTCGATCCGCATCTCAACGCCGGGAGCCTCGGCAACTTCGGCACCAAGTTTTCGACGGATCATCGCTACTGCGACCAGAAAAACTTTCACGGGACTTTCGGCCAGAACAGCCATGTCGGGATGCTGAACATGACCGGCGGCACGTCGAACATCATCATGGTCGGCGAACGCTATGCGCCGGCCCACACGGATGCGGGAGCCGTCGGCCATGGAACGTGGGTCGGCGTCCCTGATTGCTCGTCCGTCGCGGGTCTTGCAATGGCCTTGGGCGACTCCAGTGTGCGAATGAACGCCGGGATCGCTCAGCGGTCACAAACAACCGGTTTTGGCAGCCTACACACCGGGGGAGCTAACTTTCTCATGGGTGACGGAGCGGTACGTTTCGTTTCCCCCAAGATCAATGACAGCTTTTATCGCATGCTTTCGAGAATTGACGAGACCCACATCTGTAGCGCTGGCCCGTGAAGTCCAGCGCGTATCGCGAATGCGATGCTGTCGAGAATTGAAGAGACCCACATCTGTGGCGAGTTTTGAAACTTCGTTCCCCGTTCGCGGTTCCATGCAGTGATTGAGGTGTTCCATGAGCTTGCCTTTCCGCTTTGTCCCGTCATCGTCCAACTTCACGTCTCGTCGCGAGTTTTTGCAGCGTGCGGGCAACGGGTTCGGCTCGTTAGCTTTGGCGGGGTTGTTGGCTCAGGAGGGGCGGCTGGTTCAGGGGGCGACGGCTTCGGGTTTGAATCCGCTCGCGCCGCGTGCGGGGCATTTTGCGGGCAAGGCCAAGTCGGTGATCTGGTTGTTCATGAACGGCGGGCCGTCGCAGGTGGATACGTGGGACTACAAGCCCGAACTGGAAAAGCGGGACGGGAAGGAACTGGCGGGGTTCGATCAGACGACCGGGTTCTTCGCCGGGCAGGGGGGGCCGATGATGAAGTCTCCCTTCAAGTTCGCCCAGCATGGCGAATCCGGGGCGTGGGTCAGCGTGATCTTTCCGCAGATGGCCAAGCATGTCGACAAGATGGCCTTCGTCTATTCCTGCTGGACCGATTCGAACAATCACTCGCCCGCGCTGTTCCGCATCAACACTGGAAACGCGCGGCAGGGCTATCCGTGCGTCGGGGCGTGGGTGACGTACGGCCTCGGCAGCGAGAGCCAGAACCTGCCGTCGTTCGTGGTGATGTATGACACGCTCGGACGGGGCATCCCCAAGGGACACGCGCAGAACTGGGGTGCGGGGTTTCTGCCGAGCATCTTCCAAGGGACGGCGCTGAAGCCGCAGGGCGATCCGATCGAGAACCTGAACCGCTCGAAGGAAATGACGAGTGACCAGCAGCGCGCCCAACTCGACCTGCTCGCTCGGTTGAACC
>JANMLE010001083.1:0-3137 GCA_031372385.1 Planctomycetota bacterium
ATAAAGTGCAGACGCGCGCGGCCTCCAACCTGGTGGTCATCGTGAAAGCCGATACAAGCGTGAAATAGCACGCGCTGAACTCAGGCCTTCAACGAAGCGCGGCATGTGGCAATTGGCGACGATCGGTTCATCTCATTGTGATATGGAAGTCCATGCGATACCTGACCTGTTCGATCTGGATCGTCGTAGTCGTGGCGGGTTGCGCGGAGGACACCGGGCCTCCGCCCCGCGACGGCTACCGCATGGAACGGGTCTCCTACGAGAAGCGGCGCTTTCAGGGCGTTGACGTCTTCCGGGTGGGGGCCATCCATCTGACGGAGGCTGTCACCGCGGTGGCGGCGATCACCGGACCGCAACGGATTGGTCCGTCGCAGCCGCTGGTCATGGAGGGGGGCGATCACCGTGGCGGACCCCGGCATCACGGTGCGTTCCGTCCGATTGGAGCACTACTTCGGCGACTCCAAGCATCTCGACAATTACTCGGGCGGTGCCAGCGAACAGGCGATTCGGCAGAAAGATCAGTTTCTGTTTCGAATCGACTTCCGCGCCCCACAGCGCAAGGGGCGGCATCGCGTTCGGCTGTCGGCCACGATGACGACCTCTTCGGGAGAATGGGTCACGGTCGAAAACATTGCCGAGGGCGACCTTCGCGTGGAATAGCGGCAGGCTGCCCGAATCCGAGCAGGAAATCCGTTGATCCCGTCAGGACATCACTTGGTGTTCGAAGCGGACACCGGATTTCGAAGTGCCTCTCCGTGAGGCGGGTGCGGAGAACTCACGCCCGATGGAACTGCGCGACGCGGTCGCCACGTTCGAGCAATCAGGATTCCCAGTCCGAAGGACGATTGATGCGGACCCGAAATTGGGATGGGCCGTCTGTTCAGGCACCCCGTTCATCCAGGGAAAACTCGACGACCGTCCGCGCTGGGGCCGCGATCATCATCCGTATGCGTTCACAACCTGGTTCGTCGGCGGTGGCGTGAAGCGGGGAATGACGTTTGGCGCGAGCGACGATCTGGGATCAACGCGGTCGAGAACCCCGTCCATGTCCACGACGTGCAGGCGACGATCATGCACCTGCTGGGAATTGACCACATCCGCCTGACCTATCGTTTCCAAGGCCGCGACTTCCGCCTGACCGACGTTCATGGCAATGTCGTCTCGGGGATTCTCGCGTAGCAGCCTGTTGTAAGGAGCTGTGCATCTTTTACTTCCGAGAGTTCGACTGGACATCATCGGTTTTCATCTTACTGCCTCTCTCTTTCTGTCTCCCCGCTTTGCCGGTACAGGAAGAAGGAGACAGAAGGAGAGAGGCAGAAAGATCACTGAGTCTCGCCATCAATTCTCGGACGAAAAAGACGCACAGATCCTAAGAGTGCAGGACGGATTGAAAATCCATCCTACGAGTTCATCATGTCCTGCCGGCGGCCTGCGTATCCAGAATCCGTCACGGCGTCATTTGAGTTGCGACAGGAATTCCACCAGATCCCGCAGTTCGCGAGGCGACAGCGCGCGGTTCATCTCGGGCATCGCTGACTTCGGGGCGGTCCGCTCTTCCACGTCGCCGGGCTTGATCGTGACGAGTTTGCCGTCGGGTTGTTCGAGCACGAGTTCGTCCGCGTCTTCCTTGCGGATCAACCCGCCGAATGTTTTACCGTTCGCCAGGACGAGCGTCACGGTTTCATAGCCCTTCGCGATCTTGGCGCTCGGATCGACGAGTGACTGCAACAACGACGCGCGGTCGTGCCGCTTGGCGACTTCGTGCAGGTTCGGCCCCGCGGTGCCGCCCGCGAGTGCCTCGCCGACCTTGTGGCAGCGGACGCACTGGCCCACGCGGTGGCCGAGGAACACCTCGCGACCCAGTTCCGCATCGCCTCCGTGCAGCGAGACCTTGAATCGCGTGAGTGGATCGCCCGACGCGCGCGTCGCCTTGAACTGATCGACCGCCGCCTTGAGGTCCGGCAGGTCGCGGGCCGTTGCCGCTTCGAGCACGTCGAGTTGCAGCGGTTCGGGAACCTGATCGGCCGCGAGTTTGGCAGTCCATTGTTTGAGGATCGCATCGGCGGCATCCGTCTTCAGCGTGGCGAGCGTCGTCACCGCGCGCTGCCGTTCCGGGATCGAAGCCGCTTCGTTGGCGAGCGTCTCGCCCAGGAGCGGGACCGCGTCGGCGGGCCTCACCAGCGCGAGGACATCGCGCGCCTCGGCCCGCAGCGGCGCGAGATCACTCTTCAGCGCGGTGGCCAGAGATTCATCGAGCTGTTTGGCCTGGCGGGTCGCCAGCAGACGCAGTGCAGCGCTGCGCGTGGGAACGCTCTTGGTCGCATCCGTCACCCAACCGGCGAAGACCGCGTCGTCGGTCGGCAGCTTGTACTTCGCGATCAGCTTCAGCACATCGGGCTGAAGTTCGGGTCCGGCTTTCGCCAGCAGCGTGGGGACGCGGTCGGGCAACACGCGCGCGGTCGCGGCTAGTTGCCTTCCACTCGGTTCGATGCTGTAGGTCCAAAAGCCCGTCACGCGATCCCGTTTTTGTGGCTGGTCCCAATCCATCACGGTGGCGAGTGCCTCGCGACGCATGGCGAGGCTGAGATGTGGTGACGTGATCAGATCGACCACGCGCGTCAGATGTTCATGATCGCCCAGGAAGAGGTTCGCGTTGATGACTCGACGAACGAGAGCCTCGGGTGGCGGTCCCGCGGCGGTGGGTGCGAGGCGGCCGGCCATCTCGGCCAACCGAATCCGGTTGATGTAATCCGGGTGGAAGTCGCTGCTGACGCGCGCCGCCTCGGTGACGATCTCCCAGCGTTCATCGTTCAGGAAGCGACCGACGCGCTCGTTGGCTTCGCGGTGATTGCGGTCGACGATCGTTCGCTCCAGTCCGTGTTTCGGGGCAGTCGTTCGGGGATCACTCCAAGGAGACGTGTAGATGAAGAGTGCCTGTCGGTAGGCCAGCAGCACACCCATGCGAACCGCGGGGGAGGGATCGGTCTCGTATCGCTTCAACTCGCCCGAGTCGGCCCGGTGACTGAGGGCCATCACCAGCGCATGCCGCAGCCACGGATCGGCGTCGTTGTTCGATCGCAGTGATTCGATGAGATCGTCCACCATGCCGGCGAGTTTGGAACGGGCGATGGCCAGCG
>JANMLE010001096.1:0-19859 GCA_031372385.1 Planctomycetota bacterium
CCTCAATCGGTGCGTTCCGAAGACTCCACGCACCCGACAACGGCACCGCCGCTTCACCGTCTTCTCATTCGCGCTCCTTTTGATTCGCGCGGAAACTTACTCATCAAGAAGGTCCGCGCGAATCAAAAGGAGCGCGAATGGGGAGGCTGGAGTGGGGCTTGGACTCGTGCACGATCACGATCACGATCTCGATCACGTTCACACGTCCGTCGGCAGTTCGATGTACGGGTCGAGGCCCAGTGGACGCATTGTCTCCCACTGCTGCTGTTCGCGAATGAGCAGTTGGCTCCGCTCTTGTGCGCCGCGGCGCTCGAAGAGAAGCTGGGCTTGAGTGAAGACCGAGATCCAACTGGCGTCCAGTTCTCCCATCGGGCGACGTTGGGTGCGAGTCTTCCAGCGTGAGACGCGCGGTGCGCCCAAGATCGACAGCAACTCATCGTCGAGCGACACGAAGATTTGATACGAGCCGGGATCGCCCTGTCGGCCGGCGCGGCCCGCCAACTGGCGGTCGATCCGGGCGGAGCGGTTCATCTCGGAGAGGATCACGTGCAAGCCTCCCGCGGCACGGACATCGGGATGCAGTTGGATGTCGGTCCCGCGGCCCGCCATGTTGGTCGCCACGGTGATGCGGCCCGGCTGGCCCGCGAGGCGGATGATCTCGGCCTCTTCGCGGTGATGCTTGGCGTGCAGAACTTGCACGTCGAGTCCCCGTCCCCGCAGTTCCGCCGCGCATTGTTCGCTGGCGGCGATCGAGGTCGTGCCAACCAGCGCCGCCCGGCCGGAGCGTGCGATTCGCTCCAACTCCGCGATCAACGCCGACCACTTTTGTGGGCTGCTGGTGAAGATGCGTGGCGGCAGTTGCAGCAGACGACTCGGATGATGCGTGGCGATCGACATCACACGCAGACCGTAGGTGGACTTCAGTTCGGCACGGGCCTCGGCGGCGGTCCCGGTCATTCCGCACAGGACGCGATAGTTTCTCAGGTAGCTTTGCAGCGTGATGCGCGCCGCGCTTCCGCTGGCATCGCTGGGTGCGAGGCCGGCCCTCAGTTCAATCGCCTGGTGCAGCCCGTCGCGCCACTTGCGGCCGGGGAGCACGCGGCCGGTTCCCTGATCGATGATCTCCAAGCGTTCCCCGATGACGAGGTATTCCCGGTTCTCGCGGAAGAAGTGGCGAGCGGCCAAGGCTCGTTCCACCTGCGTGAAGACCGACTCGACCGGCAGTCGTCCGACGGGTGTCGGCTTGACCGTCAACCGGAGCTTGCGGCAACCGCGTTGAGTCAGCCGCGCCGATTGCAGGCGCGGGTCGAGCGAGAAGTCTGCGGCGGCGGTCAGCCCATCCGAGATGTACTCACACCAATGCAGCAGCTCGATGTCGTCCGTCGAGGGAGGTTGCGGACACGAGATGATCATCGGTGTGCTGGCTTGATCGATCAGGATGCTGTCGGCTTCGTCGATCACCGCGCAGGCATGTCCGTCTTGGAGCTTCGGGCCAGTCTCGTGGTTCGCGGACCGATTACTGTAGTCCCGTCGCTCCGCCGACGGGACGTGCTGTGACGAAGGTTCCACCGTGTGGACGTCAACTCCTCGACCGTCCCGTCGGCGGAGCGACGGGACTACAGTAGTTTCGTCGGGCGCGTCTTCGTCGCCCGGTGCGGCGATGCTGCCGAGCCGGTCGCGCAGGAAGTCGAATCCGAATTCCTTCTCGGACCCGTACGTCACATCGGCGCGATAGCAGGCAACACGATCTTGAGCCGACAGCTCGCCGTGCAGCACCGTCGCCGACAGGCCGAACCAGTCGAGTACCGGCTTGGCAAACTCGCAGTCGCGGGCGGCGAGGTAATCGTTCGCGGTGAAGACGTGACAGCCGCGATGCCTCAACGCCAGCAGCGTCACCGTCATGAGCGAGGTCAGCGTCTTCCCCTCACCCGTCCGCATCTCCGCGACCCAACCGTGCGACATCGCCAGCGCGCCGAGGATCTGCACCGGATGATGCCTGATCCCGTGGACACGGCCGGAAATCTCACGGACCAGCGCGAAGACTTCGACGGTCGCCGCGTTGTCCGAGGTGGTCAATTTGACCAGGCCGCGACAGTGACGGGCTCGCTGAAGCAGTTGTTCATCGGAGGCCGATGTGAGCTTTTGCGACTCGTCGAAGATGCGCCGCGCGACTGCTTCCCAGCGCCAGCGATGCCACGCCTCGGGCCAGAGGGAGGAGGGCCGTCGATCGTGAGGGTGTCTGTCTGGTCCCGACATGAATTCACCTGACGACGAACAAGCGATGGAACTCTTCCGTCAACCGCGACCCGACCGTCATCGCGGAACGCGAGAACCGCCCGGTGCCGCGCATGCCGGTCTGCACGGGGAGACGCAGCTCGTCGAGGATCACCGTCGCGTGATAGACGGGTTCCGCGGGCACCTCGCCCCCGGCACCGGTTTGGGTGACGAACGGCCCGCCATACTTGGTGGAGAGGACGGCGGGAATCTCCGGCTCGTTGGCCGCACCGAGCGCCACGACTCGGCCCGTGACGACGGTTCCCGAAAACGCATCGAGGCAAACATCCACCGATTGTCCGACGGACACGAACTGTCGGTCGCGTTGATCGACCCAGAGCACGGCCTGCCAAAGCTGACTGGGGGCGATCTCACACAGACACGCCCGGCGCGGCAGGTGCATGCCGATCAACTGCGGATTGAGCCGCCCCGCAGACTCGGCCGTCGGCTCCACCGAGCCCGCTGGCAATCCCTGCGACATCGGCTTCGTCGAGATCAGCGTCCCCGAGATCGTGGCGCGCAGTTGCAGTCGGTCCTGCTCCGCGCGGGCATGCTCGATTTGACTCGCCGTCGATTCCATCGCCGTCTGGGCGAGTGTCATCAGATCGGGATCGCCGACAGCCTGTGCCAGACGGATGTCCGTTTCATGCGTCGCCCGCAGTCCCTCCAGCGCGACGAGTCGTCGATCAAGTTCGAGGTTCTCCAGCTCAGCCAGCAACGTTCCCGGCTCGACGATGTCGCCCTCCCGGACGAACACGTTGCGCACGGTGCCGGGAGTCTCCACATAGACCGGCTGCACGGACTGCGGTTCGACCACGACCGGCGCGGTGATCGCGCTTCCCAGCGGACAGAACCAGATTCCCACGAGCGCCGCGGCACAGCACGTCGCGCTGACGAGCGACTGCGCCAACGCGCGCCTCGGTGATTTTTGTTGTCGGCTCATGCGAAGACTCCACGTCACGAATCGGCCGGAGTTCAACAGCAGCGTCCCCAGCAGACAGCACCAGACGACCGCCGACAGGCCGATCGGTTCGAGCAGGCCGTACACGAACAGACCCATCCCCAACATCAGCGGGACTTGGTATGCCATCGAAGCCAAGCCATAGGTGGCCAGAATCGAAGTCGGTTCATGGCCCGACGCCAGCGGATCGTTTGGCAGACGAAATCCCAACAAACACCGGGCAGCGAGCCGTTGAATAGTCTGCCGGCTGCACTGGTAGAGGTTGGGGATTTCGAGCAGGTCCGCCAGCACGTAGTAGCCGTCGAACCGCAGCAGCGGATTGGCATTGAACAGCAGCGTGACGACCGAGCCGGCCAGAAAGACTTGCAGGCAGACCTGATGAAACAGACCGGGTGCCGACAGCCACCACAACCACAGGGCGAGCGATGAGACCATCAGCTCGACATAGACGCCCGCCATCGAGATCGCGATGCGATGCGACCGGCGTTCCAGCATCCACGCATCGGTGACATCGCAGTAGAGGCACGGGCTGAAGAACAAGAACGCGAGTCCCACCGACTGGCACTCCGCGCCGAATCGCTCGCACGCCATGCCGTGAGACAGCTCATGCAGCACCTTGAGCAACCCGACCACGACCCACAGCGACCACACACCGTTTCCCGCCAGCAGCCCAGAGACCGTCGGCAACTCGCGCAGGAACGTCTCCACATGCAGCAGCAGGAAGAGCCACGTTCCGCAGATCATCGCGGCGGCAGCGGCCACCATCGCGGGGGAGTAAATCCAGCCCAGACACCCGGACATCCATTTCAATTTCGGACCGGGATGCAGGCCGGGGAGTCGAATGAAAAACGGATTGCTGATCGCCGCCCAAACACCGCGCCACCGTTCATCGACCGCCTGCTTCCACAGACTGTCTGATGTCCCGGCGCGTTGACTCCAGATCAAACGTTTGCCGGCAAGATCGAGAATCAACCGCAGGACTTCCGCGGCGCTGATGCCGACGGAAACACTGCTCTGCTGGACACACAACAAGACCTCGCCGAGCGATCGCCGACCATCAAGCGCTTCGAGCACCCGGTACTGCAGCAGCGGAAGCTGGAAATAGCGGACCGCCAATGGATCTTTCACGACGACGTGCTCTTCCCCCCGGAGCGATGTCGGACAGACTTGCAGGTCCGCTCGGCGAACCAGTGGAATCGGACGATTCGTCGAGGACAGCAGCATCAGCGGGAACTCACCTCGGAAATCGTGCGCGGGACGGGGGATCGGGTCGTGGTATAAGCCAGTTTGAAAACCCGGTAAATACGAAGTCAGCTACTGTAGTCCCGTCGCTCCGCCGACGGGACGGGTTAGTTTGGGGACGGTCAGCTCGGGGTCGGGGGTGCAGTCGCAAATTGGTGGTCATCGTCTGGTCCCCTCTCCCCGGCTCTGCGGGGAGAGGGTTAGGGTGAGGGTGAGGGGCGAGCCGCTAAGAGAAGACCCCCTCACCCTAGCCCTCTCCCCACTAAAGCGTGGGGCGAGGGGACCAGAAAAGACTCTGTCCGGAGCAGACCACCAATCGGCGACTGCACCCCGGGGTCGGGTGTTCAAACCGCGACGGTCCCGTCGGCGGAGCGACGGGTCTACAGTATGTGGGTCGGCACTGACAACCAATCGGTTTCACACCTCGTCGAATCACCCACTGGGACAGGTCCATGCAACACGACAACCCCGTCTCATCACCTCCCCGCAAACATCGCATCGTGATCCTCGGCGGCGGGTTTGCCGGCGTTCATACGGCGATGGAGTTGGAGCGGCGCATGTCGAAGGCCGATCGGCGCGACATCGAAGTGGTGCTGGTCAGCAACGTGAATTACATGGTCTTCCAGCCGTTGCTCCCCGAGATGATCGGCGGAACGATTGAGTTGCAACACGGCGTGACTCCCGTTCGGCGGCTGCTGCGGACGACGCGGGTCTACGTGCGCGACATCCAGTTCATCGATGTCGCGGGGAAGCGAGTCGGTCTGGCTCCGGGCTTCCAGCCGCGGACGGATGTGCTCGTCTATGATCAGCTCGTGATCTGCCTCGGCAGTCGCATCAACTTCTCCCTCGTGCCGGGGATGAAGGAGCATGCCATCCCGTTCAAGTATCTGGGCGACGCGATGCGGCTGCGGTACGAGGCCGTGCGAGCCTTGGAAGAGGCGGACATCGAAGTCGATCCCGACGAGAAACGGAAGCTGCTGACGTTCGTCGTCGGGGGGGGCGGGTTCTCGGGCGTCGAGTGCATCGCGGAGCTGCACGATTTTCTGCGGCATGCGATGTCGGCCTATCACAATCTGGAGACGCGCGAACTCCGCTGCATCCTGTTACAGAGCGCCGAACGAATCCTGCCGGAAGTCGATCCCGTTCTCGCCCAGTACGCCCATCGAATTTTGGAACGTCGCGGGATCGAGATCCGGGTGAACGTTCGACTCAACGCGGTCTCGGCGGATGCGGTGATCGTGCAGCCGAAGGGAGCGACCGAGCGCGAACGGATTCCGACGCGGACTGTCGTCACCACGGTCCCCGCCGCGCCAGACCCGTTGGTCAGCAGCCTGGCCTGCACGCTCGATCGCGGTCGCATCGTGGTCGATCAGTTCTTGAAGGTGCCCGGTATTGATTCGCTCTGGGCCGTCGGCGACTGCGCGGCGGTGCCGCAGCCGGATGGAATCACCTCACCCCCGACGGCCCAGCACGCGGTGCGACAGGCGGCCATCTGCGCGGCCAATCTGCTGGCGACGTATCGGGGAACAGAGAAGGTCGGCTTCAAGTTCACCGGCCTGGGGAAGCTCGCTTCGTTGGGGAGACATTCCGCCGTCGCCGAGGTCATGGGGATCAAGCTGCGGGGCGTGTTGGCGTGGCTGGCATGGAAGGCGATCTACCTCTCGAAGATTCCGGGCTGGGACCGCAAGTTCCGCGTGGCGATGGATTGGATGACGGACCTGGTCCTGCCGCGCGACATCGCCCAAATCCGGATTCATGAGCACGAAGCCGTCCGGCGCATGTACTTTCACAAAGGGGAAGTCATCTTTCGCGAGGGCGATTTTGGCGACCTGCTGTTCGTCATCGTCAGCGGTGAAGTGGACATCGTGAGAAACGGCAGCGTCATCAGTTCATTGAAAGCGGGCGACGTGTTTGGCGAGATGGCGCTGGTCTCCGATGACCCGCGCTCGGCCATCGCGAGTGCCCGGACGGACCTCTGCACGATCGCGATCTCGCGCGAGGCGTTCCAGCAGCTCGTCGCCCACCTGCCGGGCGTCCGTGGTGCCATCGACGCCATTCTGACCTCGCGCGGCCACCGGGGAATGTCGGCGGGGCTCGCACCGGAAACCCACGATTCGCCGGCGAAATCATGACAGCGTGCGCGCTGGCGATCACCGTCATGCTTGCGGAAGTTGCTGACGGATATTGCCCGCCAAACAGACCCGCAGGAGAGAGCTGGTAGCCACGCTCGCCAAGAGCGTGGGTCTTCCGCGAACTCCCCCACGCTCTTGGCGAGCGTGGCTACTTGGAGGCCAATACGGTTCGGCTCAGAACTGCACCCGACTGAAGCGGTTCGTGGAGCCGCCGAAGAACCAGTTGAACATCAGCCGCACCTCGCCGTTGAACTGCCGGTGATCGATCGAGCTCAGCGGCGTGCAGTAGGCCAGGGTCAGCGTCTTGTTGTCACCCAGCATGGCCGTCATGCCAATGGTGCCATTCAAGAGATCAAAATTGGTTGGCGTCGTGGTGATGCCGATGACGTTGGCCGTGGTGAACCCGTCGGTGCTGGTCAGCGATTTGTTGTAGTGCAATTCCACCATCGGCGCGATCCGGGTGAACAGCCCGTCCGAGTTGGGATTGTCGTACAGCCAGTAACCGGCCCCGATGCTGTAGTACAAGTACGTCATGTCATTGATGCGCCCGGCCGGCAGCATCCTGCCGTTGCCGTCACTGACGTTGACGGGGTTTCCATTGGCGTCGAAGTCGAACTGCAGAAACTGCTGCACGAACATGTTGTCTGTCGGCGTGTACAGGCTCCCGAGGAACGGCAGCAGGTGGACCGACCGGTTCTGGATGCTGAACAGTTGCTGATCCGGAGTCAGAAAGACGTTGATGTTGCCTGCCGTCGGCAGGGTGATTCCCAATCCGCCGGAGACCGCCAGAGTGTCGGAGGTGTAGAGCAACTGCTTCAGGTACATCGTCAGATTGCCGAACTGCGAACTGCGGGGGTCGTTGGGGCCAAGCGCGTAGAGATTGTTCGAGAGCGTCGAAGCGAACGGTGTTCTCACTTCAATGGAAGCTGTTCCATCGAACAACGTCTTCTCAAATCCGGGCGTGAAGCGGTTGACGTCGACTCCATTGGCGAGCAGTGGGACGCCGTCGAAGTAGCTGTAATTGATGTACACGCGGTCGCGTGGAATCGGGCTCGAGTTTTCGGCGATCTTCGACGTCCCCACGCCGCCGCCGGCACCCGGCACCGAGAAGAGCAAGTCTCCGGCTTTCGGGTCAATACTGAACTGGAACGGCTGCGGACCGAAGCCATCGCCGATCATGTTCGGTGTGAAGCTTCTCTGGCTGACCGCGGAGGTACTCGCTGAGGCCGGGGGATTGAGCGGTTGCGCGGCGGCGTCCGCCGCCTGTCCGGCCGGCGCGGGATTGCCGCCCGGTTGACCGGGCAGCGTGTTCAGCGGCTGCATCTTCAACGGCGGGGGGGGCGCCGGAACTTGTGCCCCGCAGTCCCGAACGGGAGACAACAACAACGCCCCCACGAGGAAGACGACCGCGAGCAGCCCGCCGACTCGGCCGGCTCGAAGATTAGGGGAGTGTCTTGTCATAAGAGCGTTCTCGGGGACGTGGCCTGGAGAATAGAGAGCGATCGGCGATTCAACTTCGCCTCTCGTAAAACTCGGATCATTGGTTACGGAACGGAACCAAGACTGGGAATGCCGCTGCAACTTGCGCCGTCAACACATCCTGTCGTCCTTGTTGCGGCGAATGCGGCCCGACAGGGTTCGCTGCGGCAACTTCCGCCGATTGCCGCCGAAGACTATTCCCCGGCATCACGACGGTTGTCGGGCTCGCTGCCATTCCCGTTGAAAGTTGTGCGACGTGAGCGGCAAGGCGCTAGCCGCCGGTGTGATGCGGTCGAGTTTCCAAGCAAAGAACCGGCGGCTCGCGCCCTGCCGCTCACGGGACTCATTCAACAGGAATGGCCTAGAGCCGGTTATTGTTATGATCCGTCACGACGCCACGCGCTGTTCGGGGTCGACGCTCCCAAACACCGGGGCGAATCCCGCCAAGGGCCTGCTGAAGTTGGCATTCCATCGAGTCACAGCATCCACGTCGTCAGGCATCGGGAGTCCACCATGATCCACCCAGAAATTCGCGATCGTGACGTTGTTCGTCTGTTCCGCGATTCGGCTTGGCCGACGCTGAGTGGTCGGTCCGCAACGATCGGCGCGGTCTTGGGATTGTTGGCGACCGCGATTGTTTTCACCGGCGACATGAAAACGGCTCTTGCTCAACAGGGACGCGACGCGCGCGTTGTGTTGACGGCGGGTGGGCCGACGGCGGCCGTTCGATCGATGGCGTTCTCGGCCGATGCGCGGCGGTTGTATGTGGCCGGGGCCGACAAGTCGGTCGAGATCTGGAGTTTGCCGGAAGCGCGTGGCGCAGCGCCGGATCTCAAGCTGGTCAATCACGCGCGCTGGCCGATCGCCCGCCATGACCGCGGGCAGATCTGGGCGCTCGCCGTCAACGACGCGCGCAGTCTGATGGCCTTCGGGGGATATGGAGCCCAGTCGATCAGCGGCGACGTTTCGATCGCCGAATCCGTTCAGGGTCGGCAACTCATGATCCTGCCGCCGCCGCGACCCAATGAAGATCCGCAGCAGCGATTCGTGAACGGGCACTTGCAGACGGTGAACTCGGTGTCGTTTTCTCCCAACGGCGAATGGCTGGCGTCGATGAGTCTCGATGGCGACCTGCGTTTGTGGTCGGTTGGCACTTGGACTTCTCAGCAGATCCTGAAGGGGAGCGAGAATCCCCTGATGTCGAGTGTTTACGTGCAGTTCCTGTCGAACACTCAGTTCGTGGCCTCGACGACTCCGTCCGCGGACCCCGCCAAGCCGCAGCCTCAATTGACGATGTTGACCATTGGAGCCGACCGGCAGGTGACGACGGAGATCCTCAAGTCTCCGCACAAGGTGCTGATCACGGCGCTGGGCCGCGATCCGAATTCCAAACGCTGGTATTCGGGAGACGCGAACGGTCAGCTCGCGATCTGGCAGACGACACAGAACTCACTGGTGAAGGAACCGTTTCGAAAGCTGCCGGTCCGGGCAATCTCGACCAGCACGAACGGCCTGGTGCTGACACTGCACTCACCGACGATGGCCGCGATCGCGACCGGGAAGAGTGAACTTGCTTATGCCGAACTCCACCAGGCGACGGCAACGGATCTCGCTTTGGTCGAGCGTCGCGAATGGAACCTGACCGGTGAGACACTCGCCGCGGCGATCAGTGCCGATGGCAAGTATGCAGCGCTGACTCGTCCGGGCGAGGCGGCGGTCGAGGTCTTCGCGCTCGTGGATCAAAAGAACGAGCGACGTCTGAAGCCCTTCACGACGCAGCGTCCAACGGTGCTGGCTGGCTCCGGTGCAACGGTCCAAAAGGTTCAGTTCGTCAAGGAGCCCGGTTCGTTGTTGGCCATCTCGAACAATGTGAATGGGGAATGGACGCACGGCTTCAACTTGGCGACGGCCGAAGTGGTTCGACCGAGTGCCTTGGGAAATGTGCTGCCCGCTCACGCGGCACCGGACTGGACGATCAGTGCCGGACCTTCGTTCGAGGGACAGGAGCAAACCGTCGCGATCCAGACGAATGGGGTCGAGCGGGCCAAGCTCACGCTGTCGCATCAGAAGCACGGTCACTACGCCGCGCATGGCTGGCTCTTCGAGAAGGACAAGACGGTGCCGTCGGCCGTCGCGATCGGCACGCTGCGTCAGAACGGGATCTTCGTGTACGACCTGCGCAAGGCGGGCGAGGCCCCGCTGCTGCGCTACTATCGGGATCACACGAACGCGATCACGTCGCTGAGTCAATCGGCCGACGGACGCTATCTGGCGACCAGCTCGCAGGACCAGACCATTCGCATCTGGAGCCTGGCCGGCCTGTTCGCCGAACCCGGCACCGTTGCGCGGCGAGTCGCGTGGGGTGGCGACTTCGTCATTCAAGACGGCAAACTGGTCGTCACGTCTCTGCTGGAATTCGGCATCTTGAAGGGACGCCGCCTACAGGAGGGAGACCAGATCGTGAAGATCGCGCACGCCGACGAGCAGAACGGCCAGTGCGTCGAACTGACGGAACCGCCGGCCATGTTGAAGGCCCTCGCCGAGCGGCCGTTGACGGAATCGTTTGAGATGCATCCGTCGCGCGCCGGTGCCAACGTCGCACCGTTCATCGTGACGCCCGCGTGGGAGCCGATGTCGACGCTGTTCATCGACCGCCGCAACGAGTGGGCCGCGTGGACTCCGGCCGGCTACTACAACGCGAGCGTCGACGGCGATGAGCTGTTCGGCTTCCAGATCAACCCGGTGACTCGCGGCGGAGACCCTCAATTCTTGCGGGCCGAACAACTGCGCGAGGACTTTGAACGACCCGACCTGATGCAGAAACTCTTCGCGCTCGGCTCGTTCGACGACGCAGCCAAGTCGGTCGTGCTTGTCACGAAGAATCCCGGAGCGATCGTGGCGCAGATGCCGCGCGTGCAGATCAATGCTCCGGCGGCGATGACCAGCTTTCCGCTGGGGACCGAAGTCGCCATCTCGGTCGATGTGACCTATCAGGGTCGGCCCGCCGAGGAGTTTCGCATCGAGGCGTGGGTCAACGGTTCCAAGCTGGGTGCGCCGGCGTCGTCGGTGGTCGCCGGTGTCGGTCGCCAGACGTGGACCATCACGCCGACACCGGGTGAGTATCAGACCCTCGTCAAAGTGACGTCGCTCGGGCCGACACTGACGGCCGGTCTGTATTCCGATGCACAGATGCCGTTCGTGGTCTCGGGGCAGCCGCAGGTCCGCACGATCCACGTGCTGGCGGTCGGCGCGAACAACTATCAGGGCGATCTGCGATTGAACTTCTGCATCAGCGACGCCAGCGATTTTGTGAAGCTGATCGGCGACAGCGAGGGGGCGCACTACAAGCTTGGACTGGTGAAACTCGTCGTGGACGATGCGTCGGCCGGGGCCGACCGCTTCGAGAAGAGTGCCTTCCAGAAGGAACTCAGCGCGTTTGCCAGCCAGATCAAGCAGACCAAACTGCAATCGCACGACATCGTCATGATTTTTGTCGCGGGCCACGGCGAAGTCGTCGGCAAGGAGTACTACTTCGTCCCGCCAATCGCCGAGATCAAGAACCTGTCCCAACTGGCGGTCATCCAACGCCACTCGATCCCGTGGTCGGCCTTCCGCGGATTCGTCGAGGAGATTCCAAGTTGCGGCAAAGCGTTCTTTCTGGACACCTGCTACTCGGGAAACATCGCCGGGCTGGAATCGGAGAAGGCCAAGCTGCGGCCTCTGAAGAATCTCAACACCGTCGTGTTTGCCGCGACATCGGAAGATCAGGCGGCGCGCGAGGACGATCAAAGCAAGCACGGCCGGTTCACCACATTTCTCCTGGAGGGTCTGGGCGGACAGGCGGATGGAAGCTCGGTGACTCCGCAACTCGCCGGACTCCCCCCCGCCGAACCGGATGGCCGGGTCAGTTTGCTGGAGACGATGGGCTACGTCTCGCGCCGCGTGTACGAGAAATGGCGCGAACAACAACCGAGGTACTCACCCGTGTCATTGATCCGCTTCCTGAACGACCCGATCATCGACGTCCGGGCGGCAACACCTTCGCAGCGCGGAAAGTAACGGTGCTATCCCGGATGATTCATGGCACGTAGCTGAGTTCGCAAGAACTCAGCCCAACTCACGATCATGAACTGAGAGGTTGTGAAACTTTCGCCCCTGGGCTTGCCCCAGGGGTTCATTGGCTTTTGCGCTACTGGAATTATTCGAGAACGAATAGTGCAAAAGCCGTTGAACCACCGAGACAAGCTCGGTGGCGAACCATTCACAGCCTCTGAGTTCTTGCGAACTCAGCTACGGCCCCAAAAATGATCCCGCCAAGAGTCCACATCCCACGGGAGCCCCCCATGCCATCCGAACCGCAGCCGTCTCCGAGCGTCAGACCGACCGTCTTGGAAGAGCAGGTCAGTCTCCCCACGATATCGGGGGAACAGGTCAGCTTGGGGACGATGTCCGACGCGCAGGCCAGTCAGCGGGCGACAACCGATCACGCCGCCGGCCTCTCCGGGCGGTTCCGCATCTTGCGTCCGCACGCCAAGGGAGGACTGGGACAGGTCTCGGTCGCACTCGATCAGGAGCTGCACCGGGAAGTGGCGCTGAAGGAGATTCTGGTTCATCTCTCCGACGACACGAACGCCCGCGAACGGTTCGTGCTGGAGGCCGAGATCACCGGCGGACTCGAACACCCCGGGATCGTGCCGGTGTATGCGCTCGGTCAGTATGAGGATGGCCGACCGTACTATGCGATGCGGTTCATCAAGGGTGACAGCCTCAAGCAGTCGATCGAACAGTTTCACAAGGCCGACAGCCCGAACCTCAAGGATGCGGGGGCGCGTCAGTTGGCGCTGCGACAGCGTTTGGGGCGGTTCATCGTCGTCTGCAACGCGATGGACTACGCTCACAGCCGGGGCGTGCTGCACCGGGATCTGAAGCCGGGCAACATCATGGTTGGCGAGTACGGCGAGACGCTCGTCGTCGACTGGGGGCTGGCCAAAGCCCTGGGAAAGCGCGAGGTCGGGACCGATGCCACTCCGTTGCGGCCGTCATCCACACTGAGCAGTTCGGTGCAGACGATGCAGGGCTCGGCGATCGGCACTCCGGCCTACATGAGTCCCGAGCAGGCGGCCGGCAAGTTGGACGAACTCGGCCCGACGACCGATGTCTACAGCCTGGGCGCGACGCTCTATCACCTGCTGTGCGGCCGACCGCCGTTCGAGAAGGAAGACCTCTTTGAGATTCTCCGCAAGGTGAATCGCGGCGAGTTTCCCCGCCCCCGAATGGTGCTGGCCTCTATTCCCCGCGGGTTGGAGGCGATCTGCCTCAAGGGGATGGCGCTGCGGCCCGAGGATCGGTATCCGACCGCCCGCGCGATGGCCAACGACATCGAGCACTGGCTGGCGGATGAACCGATCAGCGCCGCCGAAGACACCGCCGCCGAGCGTCTGAGCAGGTGGGCGCGCAAGCACAAGGGGCTTGTCCAAGCGGGAAGCGTGTCGCTGTTGTTGATCACCATCATTTCCTCGGTCGCGTATGGCTTTGTGAGTCTCTCGAACCAGCGGCTGAACTTGGCAAACAACACGATCAGCCAACAAAACACGGCAATCACCGGCAAGAACGAGGAACTCAAGACGACCAACGTGCAACTCTCCGTCGCCCGGACCGAGGCGGTGCGGAAGGGAGACGAAGCGCGCGAACTGGTCCGCGAAGCGAGCCGGTCCGACTTCGCCACGGCGCAAGCTCGACTGGCCGATGGCAAGTGGCGGGAGGCGATGGCGTATCTGGGCCGCGCGCTGCGCTACGATTCCGACAACGTCAACGCGCGGGATGCACTCTGGTTGACGCTGCTCCACGGACAACGGGACGCCCCGACTCTGCCGAGACATTCGTTGCGGCACGAAGACGCGGTCCTCAGCGCGAGTTTCAACCTCGATGGCACGCGCGTCGTCACGGCGAGCCGAGACCACTCGGCCCGGATCTGGGATGTCCGATCGGGGCTGCCCGTCGGCGCGGCGTTGCAACACGAAGGCGTGGTCAACAGCGCGAGCTTCAGTCCGGATGGGACGCGGGTTGTGACGGTCAGTGCCGACACGACGGCGCGAATCTGGGATGCCAACACGGGCGAGCCCGTCGGACCACCGCTGTCACATCCGGACATCGTTTACGGGGCCAGCTTCAGTCCGGACGGCACGCGCGTCGTCACGGCATGCGGCGACGGGATGGCCCGACGTTGGGACTCGACGACGGCGCTGCCCATCGGCCCGCCACTCAAGCATCAGGATGCCCTGTATGTCGCGAGCTTCAGTCCGGATGGCTCCCGCATCGTGACGGCGAGTGGCGACACGACCGCGCGCATTTGGAACGCGCGCACCGGCGAACCGATCGGGGCACCGTTGAAGCATCAGGATGCCGTCTATGCCGCGAGCTTCAGTCCGGACGGCACGCGCGTCATCACGGCGAGCGGCGACAACACCGCGCGGATCTGGGACGTCGGCACGGGACAGCCGGTCAGCCCGCCGCTGAAGCACGATCGCTCGGTCACGAGCGCCCGCTTCAGTCCCGACGGCACGCGCGTCGTCACGGCGAGCGACGACAAGACGGCACGCATCTGGGACGCGCAAACGGGAGAGCCGATCGGGTCGCCGCTCAACCACGAAGGTCCGGTCGCCGGCGCGAGCTTCAGTCCCGACGGCACGCGCATCGTCACGGCCAGCGAAGACCAGACCGCGCGGATGTGGGACGCTCAAACCGGGCTGCCGATCGGTCGCGCTCTGAACCACGAAGGGCTGGTTGGCAGCGCGAGTTTCAGTCCCGACGGCACGCTGGTCGTCACGACGAGCGATGACCTGACGGCGGGAATCTGGGACGCGCAAACGGGTCAGCCGGTCGGACTGTTTTTGAAACACGAAGATGCCGTGTACGACACGAGCTTCAGTCCCGACGGCAACAGCGTGTTGACGGCGAGCGGCGACACGACCGCGCGAATCTGGGATGCGAAGACCGGCGAGCCGATCGGCTCGCCGCTGAAACATGAACGTTCTGTCACTAGCGCACGGTTCAGTCCTGACGGGACCGCCATTGTTACCGCCAGCGACGACACGACGGCGCGAGTCTGGAACACTCGCACGGGACAACCGATCTCACCGCCTCTCGTTCATACCGGTGTCGTGATCGGCGCGAGTTTCAGCCACGACGGCACGCGCGTCGTCACGGCCAGCCACGACTCGACGAGCCGGATCTGGGACGTTCCATCGGGGCGGCCGATCGGGACTCCGCTCAAGCACGATGGCTTTGTCTCGTCCGCGAGCTTCAGTCCGGATGGAGCACGCGTGGTCACGGCGAGTCGGGACAAGACGGCGCGCCTGTGGGATGCTCAATCGGGGAAGCCGATCAGCTCGGCACGGGTAGCGACGGGGTTGCGGGACAACGCCGTTCGTCACTTTGATTCGCAAACGGGACAGCCAATCATCCCCTCGCCAATGTCGCACGGAGACGCCGTCTACTTCGCCGGTTTCAGCCCGGACGGCAATCGCATTCTCACCGCGAGTCGAGACACGACGGCAATCCTTTGGAAGGCAGTGACCGGGGAGCAGATCACGCTGCCTCACCCGGAGTCGGTCACCATCGCCAGCTTCAGTCTCGACGGCACGCGCATTCTCACGGTGAGCGAGGACAAGACCGTTCGGACATGGGACGGTCAAACGGGGCAACCGTTCGGACCGCCGCTCATTCACGACAGCCGCGTCAACAGCGCGAGCTTCAGTCCGGATGGCACGCGCGTGGTCACGGCGAATGAGGACAAGACCGCACGGATCTGGGACACGCGATCGGGTCAGCCGATTGGCCCGCCGCTCAGGCACGCGGGTTCGCTCAACGGAGTCGCCTTCAGTCCCGATGGCACGCGCATCGTCACCGCGAATGAAGACAAGACCGCGCGGATCTGGGATGTGCGATCACTGGAGATGCTCGATGGAACAGCGGCCGAAACCCTCGTCGCCTTCGCGGCCGGCGCACGCCTCGACCGACGACTGGGGACGTTGCAATTGCTCTCCACCGAGCAGCGGCTCGCGTCGGCGCGCGACATCACCTCGTCGCTGGCCAACAATCCCGACTGGCTGGTTCTCGTCGAGGTCTGTCTGGCACCGCGACCGGAGTCGCGCATCCTGCCCCGATCGACGATGACTCGACGCGAGGCGGCCACACGCCTGATCCGCCTGCGCGCCCGCGAGTCCGTCCGCGAAGCGATGATGGTCGATCCCGGACACCCGCTGATTCAGATCGCCTTGGCCGGACTCAAGAGCCACGCAGCGCAGGCCGACTTCCTGCGCGAATACGGCGTGAGCCGACTCCCCGACAACGCAGCCGTCTGCCGCGAGGCGGCCGACATGCTGCGCGCGCAAGACGACATTCCGCACGCCACGCGCGCCCTCGACAAGGCACTCCGCCTGGAAGCAGATCATCGAAACGCTCGCGCGACTTCAAGCATTGATACGCGGGTTGTGAGCGGCACGGCGCTAGCCGCCGGTGTTCGCGGGACTGTAGCTGAGTTCGCAAGAACTCAGATCGTGGGCCGTTGTTTCGCTGAATTCTTGCGAATTCAGCTACGAACAACGCCGCTCTTCCAGGGACATGAATCATCCGCGCTCGCGTCGTGCCGCTCACAGCCACTAAACACTCCAGATCCAATTCGAATCCCTGATGTCGCCTCGTTCCATTCCACGAGATCTCCATGAACGCTGAAGAAGTCCGACTGCAACAGTCTCACGAGCGGACCGCCAACTGGCATCGCTGGGGGCCGTACCTCTCCGAGCGCCAGTGGGGAACGGTGCGTGAGGACTACTCGGAACACGGCGACAGTTGGAACTACTTTCCGCACGATCACGCGCGCAGCCGGGCGTATCGCTGGGGTGAGGACGGTCTGCTCGGGATCTGTGACCGCGAGTGCCGGTTGTGCTTTGCCCTGGCCCTGTGGAACGGCCGCGACCCGATCCTCAAGGAACGGTTGTTCGGTCTGACCGGGCCGGAGGGGAACCACGGCGAAGACGTGAAGGAGGAATACTTCTATCTCGATTCGACCCCCACGCACTCCTATATGAAGGCACTGTATAAATATCCGCAGGAGGAGTACCCGTATCAGCGGCTGGTCGCAGAGAACGCCCGCCGCGGCCGGTTCGATCCCGAGTTTGAACTGCTCGACACGGGCCTCTTCGACGACAACCGCTACTTCGACGTGTTCGCCGAGTACGCCAAGGCCGCGCCGGATGACCTGCTGATCCGCATCACGGTGGCGAACCGGTCCAGTGAGTCGGCCACGATCCATCTGTTGCCGACGCTGTGGTTCCGCAACACCTGGTCGTGGGGGTGCGAGCACGAAGGGTGCGAGCGAAAGCCCGTCATCGTATTGCAGGACGACGGTTCCTTGCTGACCGACCACGTCTCGCTGGGCCGGTTCCGCTTCTGGTGCGATGACCATCCGACATCCGGCGCGCCGCCGATCCTGTTCACCGAAAACGAATCGAACACCGCGCGTCTGTTCGGCGACTTCAACGGTTCGCACCCGACCAAGGATGCGTTCCACGACTATGTGATCGCGGGAAACACCGCCGCGGTCGGCGTGCGGCGTTACGGGACCAAGGCGGCTCCGCATTACGTCTTGAACATCCCCGCGCACGGAGAAGCGATCCTCCGGTTCCGATTGACCGCCGAAGAGCGGGTCGGCGGCCCGCCGTCAGACGGCCCACCGTTGGACGACCGGTTCGACCGCGTCTTCTTGGACGACCGGTTCGACCGCGTCTTCGCCGAGCGGATCGCCGAGGCCGATCAGTTCCACCTGTCCAAAGTGTCTACCGACGCGACCGGGGACGAACGGAATGTCATCCGGCAAGCCTACGCGGGGCTGCTCTGGAGCCGGCAGTTCTATCACTATGCCATTGAACCGTGGCTGCAGG
Organism: Planctomycetota bacterium; assembly: GCA_031372385.1. Taxonomy (GTDB): domain Bacteria; phylum Planctomycetota; class Planctomycetia; order Planctomycetales; family Planctomycetaceae; genus Schlesneria. The sequence continues at coordinate 18,030 of JANMLE010001096.1, forward strand.
GCGACCCCGAACATCCGACTCCCCCGCAGCGGCGGCATCACGGCCGCAACCACGATTGGCGGCACCTGTTCAACCGCGACATCATTTCGATGCCCGACAAGTGGGAGTACCCGTGGTACGCGGCGTGGGATCTGGCGTTCCACATGATCCCGATGGCGGCCGTCGATCCCGAGTTCGCCAAGTCGCAACTGCTGCTGATGCTCCGCGAATGGTACATGCACCCCAACGGGCAGATCCCGGCCTACGAGTTCGCGCTGTCGGACGTCAATCCCCCCGTGCATGCCTGGGCCTGCTGGCGCGTCTACAAGATCACCGGGCCGCGCGGCGGACGCGACCGCGGTTTCCTGGCCCGCGCCTTTCAAAAGTTGCTGATCAACTTCACCTGGTGGATCAACCGCAAGGATGTGACCGGAAAGCATCTGTTTTCCGGGGGGTTTTTGGGACTCGACAACATCGGCGTGTTCGATCGTTCCAAGCCGTTGCCAACCGGCGGTCATCTGGAGCAAGCGGACGGCACGGCCTGGATGGCGTTTTACAGCGCGACGATGCTCGCCATCGCCCTGGAACTGGCCGAGGAAGATCCGACCTATGAAGACGTCGCCTCGAAGTTCTTCGAGCACTTCGTCCACATCGCCGATGCGATGAACTGCCTGGGGGGAACCGGTCTGTGGGACGACGCCGACGGCTTCTATTACGACCAACTCCAGGTGGACGGCCAGTCGCATCGTCTCAAGATCCGGTCGATCGTCGGCATCATCCCCCTGTTCTCGGTGGAGGTGCTGGATGACGAGTTGCTGCACCGGTTGCCCGGCTTCCGCAAACGGATGGAGTGGTTTCTGAAGAACCGGCAGGATCTGGCCCGGCAGATTTCCTACCTGGAACTGGAGCACGCCGACGGCAACAGGCACGTCCACCGGTTGCTGGCGATTCCGTCGCAGGAACGGCTGCGGCGGGTGCTGAGTTATGTTCTCGATGAACACGAGTTTCTGTCGCCGTACGGCATCCGGGCGCTGTCGCGAATCCACGCCGACCATCCGTACTCGTTCTGGTGCGGGGGCGAGGAACACCGCGCCGAGTACGTTCCCGGTGAATCCAGCACGGGGCTGTTCGGCGGGAACTCGAACTGGCGCGGCCCCGTCTGGTTTCCCGTGAATTATCTGCTCATCGAAGCCCTGGAGCGCTACCACCATTTCTACGGTGAAGACTTCCGGGTGGAATGCCCGACCGGATCGGGGCAATGGCTGACGCTGCAGCAGGTCGCCAAGGAACTGAGCCAGCGTCTCGGCTCGCTGTTTCTGCCAGACGCGAACGGCCATCGCCCCTGCCACGGGGGAACGCGGCCGTTCGCCGATGACCCGCATTGGCGCGGGCTGGTGCTGTTCCACGAATACTTCCACGGCGACAACGGCCGTGGCCTCGGTGCCAGCCACCAAACCGGCTGGACCGCCCTCGTGACACGGCTGTTGGGGACACCGGCCTCGGACGACGGCCAAGCGCACACTCACCACCATGAGCGCACATCGCCAACGGAAACATGACCCGCCGTCGTTGAACCTATTCGCGAACGGAGGAACACAGGACGCTGCCCGCGAGACTCAACCATTTTTCTGCCGCTCTCTTTCTGTCTCCGTCTGCCAGTGTCGGCAAAGCAGAAAGTCAGAAGCAGGGAGACAGAAAGAGAGCGGCAGAAAGATGGCCTGGTTCCAACTTGGGTCGCCGAGCCGCGCCCGTCAGGAAGCGGGTTTGATGGCGAGTTACTCCCTCGCCCCGCTGCCTGAGGGGCGCGGAGCTGCCACCCAATGTGGCACGGACTTGAACCAGGCCAGAAAG
>JANMLE010001101.1:0-2776 GCA_031372385.1 Planctomycetota bacterium
GGCCACGCTGCACTTCATCGTGGAACTGCTGGAAGATCAAAATCCGCTGGAACCGGGTGCCGTCGACGCCGACGCCCGCGAGTAATTCACCGCAACCGAGAGCGGTCTGAAGTACCGCATCCGCCGCAAGGGGACCGGTCCCAAGCCGAAGGCGACCACCACCGTCAAGGTTCACTACAAGGGCTGGCTCGACAGCGGCAAGGTCTTCGACAGTTCGTACGACCGCCGCGAGCCGATCGAGTTCCCGCTGAACCGAGTCGTCAAGGGCTGGACTGAAGGGATGCAGTTGATCGGCAAGGGAGGCATGATCGAACTGGAGATCCCCTACGAACTCGCTTACGGCGAAGAGGGTCGTCCCCCGACCATCCCCCCCAAGGCAACGCTGCACTTCATCGTCGAGTTGCTCGATGCGCAGCTTCCGACCGAACCGGGGGAAGTCGACAAGGACGCACCGGAGAAGTTCACCGCCACGAAGAGCGGCCTGAAGTACCGCATCCGCCGGAAGTCGGACGGCGAAAAGCCGATGGCGCAGAACACGGTCAAGGTCCACTACAAGGGCTGGCTCGATGGCGGCAAAGTCTTCGACAGTTCGTACGACCGCGGCAAGCCGATCGAGTTCCCATTGAGCGGTGTGATCGCGGGCTGGACCGAGGGGATGCAACTGGTCGGGAAGGGGGGCATGATCGAACTCGAAATCCCCTACGACCTGGGCTACGGCGAACAGGGCAAGCCGCCCGTCATCCCGGCCAAAGCCACGCTGCACTTCATCGTCGAACTGCTGGACGTGAACTGATTTCGCAAGGATGCCGCCAGTCACGCGCGCCGCGTGACTGGCGGCTACCGATAGCGGGACCAGTCGAGGTTCAACTTTCGCATCTTGGCGCGCAAGGTATGCGGGTTGATTTGCAGCAGCTTGGCCGCCCCGCTGGGGCCTTCAATGCGTCCCTGCGTCGCTTGAAGCGCGAGCGCGATGTGTTGGCGAAGCGCCTCATCCAGCGGGGCGATTTCGTTGTGAGACGGGATGGTTCGGTGTGTTGTCGCGGTCGGCGCAATCGCGAATCGTGGCGCTGAGGGAATGACTCCGAGCGCGGTGGCAATTTCCAGCGACTTGCCTTCGCCGAGGATCGCGGCGCGGTCGATGACGGTTCCCAGCTCGCGGATGTTGCCCGGCCATTGATATCCGGTCAGCAACGCAATGTCGTTGTCGGTGGGCAGCACCAAGTTCAGGCCGAATCGGGTCGCGGCTCGTTCGGCGAAGTGTTTCGACAGTGCGGCGATGTCGGCCTTGCGCTCCCGCAGCGGCGGCAGCACGATCGGGAAGACGGCCAGGCGATACCACAAGTCCTCGCGGAACTCTTTCGATTGAACCATCAACGCCAAATCGCGATGTGTCGCGGCGACGATGCGGACATCGACGTGCAACGGCTGTTGGCCACCGACTCGTTCCAGCGAGCCGTCTTGCAGAACTCGCAGCAGACGAACCTGAGCGGGCAGCGGCAACTCGCCGATCTCGTCGAGGAACAACGTGCCTCCGTCGGCCCGCTCAAACCAACCTTGCCGCTGTTCCGACGCACCGGTGAAGCTTCCCTTCTCGTGGCCGAAGAGTTGCGAGTCGAGCAGTTCGGTCGGAATCGCTCCGCAGTTCACCCGGATGAATGGGCCGGAGGTGCGCGACGAGCCCGTGTGAATGGCGCGCGAGATGACCTCCTTGCCCGTGCCCGTCTCGCCGAGGATCAGCACCGGGACGTCCGACCGAACGACGAGCGCGACTCGTTCCATCACCGGTCTCAGACCGGATTCGGCTCCGACGATCTCGTCTTTGATTTCCGTGCGGCCAAGCTTCGTGAGCAGCGAGGCCCGATCGGCTTCGGCCGCTTCGCGCAGTGCGGCGAGTTCATGCAGTCGATGATCGTTGTCGAGTGCGGCCGAGAAGGGTTCGAGCAACAAGTCGGTGACACGGCGATGCGTGGCGTCGAATTTCTTGCCGGGTGCCGCGACCAGCATTAACACTCCGGTGACGATCGCTCCGGATGTCAGCGGGCCAAGCAACATCTCTTCCGTCAATTCATCGGCAACGATCGGCTTGAATTGACGCGGCCGAGTCCCCTTCGGACGCTCTGTCACTTGAAACTGTTTGCCCCACGTTTGGATCTGCCGCCAAATCGTCGGCGACAGCGGTGACGTTTCGGGCGATGGTAGCGGATCGCCCTTGAGTTCGACCTGGGCGACCGTCGCGATGCTGGCCGGACTCGGCTTCAAGCGGCGGATGATGACCGCTCCGACCGGCAATTGCCGCGCAAGCATCCTCGCAATGTTGGTTGTGGCCTCTTGGATTTCGATGTGACGGCAGGCTTCACGCCAGACATCCAGCAGCAGCGGACGAAACAGCTCCACATTGAACTCCGTGAAATATGACGGCGGTCTATCAAATGTCACGGGCAGTATCCGTTAAATAACACGGTGTGGCTAGCATGAAAGCGGCGACATCTGCCGGATGCAACCGAAGTGCCGAGCCAGACACGGGCTTTACGCTTTGGCATGGCGATTGCGAAACCGGAGGAGCCGTTACGTCACGGAGGACGGGTCTCTTACGCACTCTTGCCCGACTCACCGTGTTCCGAACAAATCCAACGGGCAGGAATTTGAGCATCGCGGGATAAGCAATGTCGTGACCGAGCAACTTCGGATCGAGGTTCGGAAACGCGGTTTGAATATCAGACAATTGCGGATAAACCAGAATCGAACAGAGCGCCACCAGAATCCACGGCCACGGGCG
>JANMLE010001125.1:0-2054 GCA_031372385.1 Planctomycetota bacterium
CTCGGCACCCGCGACGGCTATGCGTGGAAGGATTCGCCGGAATTCAACTTCATCGACACGCACGTCAACAACAAGCTGAAGCGGCTGAAGATCCAGTCGGCGGACCTCTGTTCCGACGCCGAGTTCCTGCGCCGGGTCTCACTCGACCTGACAGGCCTTCCCGCAACGGGTGAGCAGACGAAGGCGTACTTGAATGATCCGCGCGATTCCCGCACCAAGCGGCTGGCGCTGATCAACGAGTTGCTCGATTCGCCCGACTACGTCGACCACTGGACGCTGAAGTGGAGCGACCTGCTGATGTCGAACCGCAAGTTCATCAACGAGCAGGGGGTGTGGGCCTTCCGCCACTGGATTCGCGAGCAGATCGCCACCAACCGGCCGTACAACGAATTCGTCTACGACCTGATGACCGCCAGCGGCAGCACCCTCGAAAACCCGCCGGCCAACTACTACCGCATCGCCCGCGAACCGCGCGAGCTGATGGAAAACATGACGCAGGTGTTCGTCGGCACGCGGTTCGTCTGTGCCCAGTGCCACGACCACCCGTTCGAGAAATGGACGCAGACGCAGTACTACCAGCTCTCGTCGTTCTTCGGTGGAGTCGGTCGCAAAGGGGGACGCAAGGCCGAGGAAGAGGTTGTCTATGACATGCGCTCACCCGGCTTGGTCATTCACGCCGGAACCGGCCAGCCCGCCCCGGCGACGTTCCCGTTCCAAATCGAGGGCCTCGATCTGAACACCGAAGTGCCGCGCGTCAAACTGGCCCGCTGGCTGACCGCGAAAGAAAACCCGTACTTCGCCAAGAGCCTCTCCAACCGCTACTGGAGCTACCTGAACGGCCGGGGAATCATCGACCCGGTGGACGACATCCGGTTGAGCAACCCCCCGTCCAACCCCGAACTGCTCGATGCGTTGACCGCTGACTTTGTCGCCAGCGGGTTCGATCTCAAGCATTTCTTGCGAACGATTGCCAGTTCGCACACGTACCAGCGCACGTTCGCGACGCACCACTGGAACGAAGATGACGACGTGAATTACTCGCACGCCACGCCGCGCCGCCTCGCCGCCGAACAACTGTTCGACTCGATCATGCGGGCCACCGGGGCTCCGACAAATTTGCCGGGTGTTCCGGGCGGGTTCCACGCTTCGCAACTGCCCGATTCGTCGGCCTCGGTCGCGTTCCTCGACATGTTCGGCCGCGCCCCGCGCGAATCACCCTGCGAATGCGAACGCTCGTCGGAAGTCAGCCTCGCCCAGACCCTGACGCTGATCAACGGTCCGACGATTTCGGACGCGATCATCCACCCGCAGGGACTGATCGCCAAGCTGGTGGCCGCGAAGGCGGAACCGAAGCAGGCGGTCGAAGAAATCTATCTGTCGGTCTTCAACCGGATGCCCACCGACGCGGAGCGGTTGGGGGGTGAAAAGTATCTCACCGCCAACGGCCTGTCCGATGGCGCGCAAGACTTGATGTGGGCGCTGATTAACAGCCCCGCGTTTCTGTTTAATCGGTAACCAGTATTTCCAAGTTCGCGCCGTAGCTGAACTCGCAAGAGTTCAGGCCGTTGTGCAAACGGCGTGAATTCTTGCGAATTCAACTACGGCGAGCAGCAAACTTCGAACTACTTGTAGCGGACGGGGGACGGCAGCCTGTTGACGATTCAACATCAGGGAACCGTTCCGATTCTGTTGCATCACCTGTTTGAGATGCAGACGGACGCATCGCCCGATCAGACCGCCGTTGAATGTGGCCCGGCTTCGCTGACCTACCGCGAACTGGATCGGGCGGCCAATCAGTTGGCCCACTATCTGCGAGAGATGGGGGTCGGCCCGGAAACGCCGGTGGGATTCTGGCTGCCGCGGTCGACGCATGTGTATGTCTCCGTGCTGGGAATCCTCAAGGCGGGCGGCGCGTACGTGCCGCTGGATGCCGAGTACCCGGCGGAGCGCGTCGCGTACATCCTGCAAGACTGCGGGATCAAGATCGTCATCACGACCGGCGAGTACGTCGACAAGCTGGCGGGATTCGACGGGCGGGTGATTCCGATCGAGAT
>JANMLE010001152.1:0-6307 GCA_031372385.1 Planctomycetota bacterium
AGTCGACCGAGCTGAGCACGCTGCTGCAGGATGCCGACCTGGAGTACTCGCAGGAAGACCGCACCGCGCTACAACACTTCCCGGTGAAGAAAGAGGATCTCGCCAAGTTCGACGTGATCATCTTCGGAGATCTGGTTCCCGGAGTTCTCGGTCCGTCGGTCATGGAGAACATCCGGGACTTCGTCCGCGAAAAGGGGGGCAGCGTGGTCTTCATCGCCGGGTCGCAGGCGAATCCCGTCGCCCTGAACGGCACGCCGCTGGAAGCACTGCTGCCGTTCGAACCGGCCGACGTGAGGGTCCCCGCGCCGGACGCCATTTCGAACGACAGCTTTCATCCCGTCCTGACTCTGGAAGGCCAGAAGGGCAACAGCTTGTTCCGATTCGGCGATGGTGAGACCGACAGCCTTCGCATCTGGAACGGACTCCCCAGCCTACTCTGGTTTGTCGAGATCCCGAAGACGAAGCCGGGCGTGCGCGTGTTTGCCGAGCACCCGCTGAAGTCGGGGACGAACGGCAAGTTGCCGGTCATCATGCTGCAACAGGTGGGGGCCGGCAAAGTCCTCTATCACGCGACCGACGAATCATGGCGCTGGCGGTTCCGACGCGGCGACCTCTATTACGGCCGCTATTGGATTCAGGCGGTCCGCTACCTCAGCCGCGGTCGCCTCATTGGCAAGGACCGCACGGCGGAACTGAGCGTCGACCAGGTCGTCTATCAGCGCGGCCAACCGGTGACGCTGCGGGTCCGCTTCGTCGACGAGAAGTTCCTGCCCACGGATGCCAGTGGTGTCACGGTGATGGTCGAACGCAAAGGGGAAGGCCGCCAAACCGTCAAGCTCAACAGGCTGCGTGAGGCGCCGACAATGTTCGAAGGTCAGTTGGCCCGCTTGTCCGACGGCAGCTACCACGCCTGGATTTCGCAGCCCGCCTTCAACGAAGCCCCACCGTCCACCGATTTCCGAATCGAAGCGCCGCTGCGCGAACTGCAGCGCCGCGGCATGGACAAGACCGACATGCAACTGGCCGCCAAACTGTCCAACGGCCGGTACTATTCGTTGGACGTCGTCGACACCCTGCCCGGCGAAATCCCACTCGGCACCCCCATCCCGCTGCAGACCAACAACCCGCTCCCCCTCTGGAACCGCTGGGAGGTCTTGTCGCTGTTCGCCATGTTGTTGACCAGTGAATGGATGCTGAGAAAACGGTGGCGGCTGGTGTGACGGCGAGATGATCTACCCGTAGGACGGATTTCCAATCCGTCCGGCGTTGACGGACGGATTGGAAATCCGTCCTACGTCATTGGTAGTTGGTTTCCTGCGGACTGCCTAAAGCGAGGCACGCGGCAGATCCGGCACGACCCTCCCGGTCCGCGGGACGATCTGCGGAGTCGCCGGAGCGTCCAACTTCCGTCAAAGAGTCGGCGGCGAATGGCCGATGGGTCGCGAATGGGCTGGATCTCGACCCGGCCCGCGATTCCCACCGGATCAGTCATCAACATGGACTTTCAACGCCAACTGTTTGTGTCGCTGGCGCTGTTGTTGGTGGGCTTCGGTCTGCTGATGGTCCACAGCGCCAGCGTGACGTCGTGGCCGACGCACTTCGAACAGGTTTATCTGTCGCGGCACCTGGTGTTTCTCACGATCGGCCTGATTGCCGCCGCCATCGCCGCGACACGGCCGCCGCAGTTCTGGCGACAGGTCGCTCCGTGGCTGTTTGTGTTGACAGTCGTGTTGCTCGTGCTGGTCCTGGTGCCGGGGATTGGTGCGCGGGTCAAGGGAGCCCAGCGCTGGATTCGCGTGCCCGGCTTTTCGGCGCAGCCTTCGGAGCTCGCGAAGATCGCGCTGCCGTTGATGCTCTGCTGGACCCTCGACCGGAATCGCGCCCGGTTGTCGCACCTGGTCCGGGGAACGATCCCCTTCGCGATCCCGATCCTGGTCACGGTGCCGCTGGTCCTGATCGAACCGGACTTGGGGACGGCGCTGTTCCTGCTGGTGGGCGCGGCCCTGGTTCTGTTGACCGGAGGCTGGCCGTGGCGTCACTTCCTGTTGGCCGCGACCGTCGCCGTGCCGGCGTGCCTGTCGGTCCTCGTGATGAAGCCGTACCAGCGCCAGCGCATCGCCGGCTTCTTCGAGACGTGGGCCGACTTCGATGCGGCACCGTATCAGTTGCAGCAGTCGCTGGTGTCGATGGGGTCCGGCGGATTGCTGGGCGTCGGCCTGGGACGCGGCTGGCAGAAGCTGAGCTTCCTCCCCGAAGCCAACACCGACTTTGTCTTCGCGGTCATTGGCGAAGAATTGGGATTGCTGGGCACACTCAGCCTGCTGGCCCTGTGGTGCGGTCTGTACCTGAGCGGCCTGCGGATGCTCAACCGCCTGGACCCGCGCAGCTTCTCCTTCGTCGCGGGATTTGTGCTGCTGACGCAGGTGGTCGGTCAGGCACTGCTCAACGTGGCCGTGGTGACGGCGATGGTCCCCCCCAAGGGGATCTCGCACCCGCTGATCAGCGCGGGCGGAAGCAATCTCGTGGTGAGCCTGCTGTCACTGGGAATCGTCATCAGCCTGTCCCGCGACCGGCCGTGTGAAGAAGGCTTGGTGAGATGACACGCCCGAGTGGGGGGGAACACATCGAAGGGATTGGAAACTTGAACAGCCAGTCAATCCCGGCCGCACACACAAGAATTGGACCCGAGGAAATCCGACTTGATTCGCGGTCCGGTTTCCGGGGTTCGTCACAGGGTGCGACTCGCGAATGGCAGGAGCTGCGTTCAGTGAAACCACTTCGCCTCTGGTTTCACCGGGCAAGACCCGCAAGCGAGCCGTCGACTCGACGCCTTTCAACAGGCCGATCAGCGAAACGCGGGTGGCAACTTGCGGGTGAATCCGCAAGAATTCAGACGTTCGTCCGTTCCCCGAAGCCTTACGACTTCGGCCACGCCCAATCACCCCCGCCACGACAAGACGCCGCATGAAACTGGATGAATTGATCGCCGAGTTCACCGACTTGGAACCCGATGAAAAACTGGAATGGCTGGTCGAGTTTGCGGATCAGTTGCCGGCTCTGTCTCCGGGCCGCGCCGGTGTTCCGTTTCCCGAAACCTGCCTGGTGCGGGAATGCCAGACTCCGGTTTATCTGTGGGTCGACGTGAGCGCGGGGCGAGTTCGTCTGGAAGCGGATGTTCCCCGCAAGTCGCCGACCGTTCGGGGATTGGTCGCGCTGCTGGTCGTGGGGTTGGACGGCGAGACAGTCTCATCGGTGAAGAATCTGCCGGATGATCTGGTCACGGTGTTGGGACTCTGCGGCGTTCTGGGGATGACTCGGCAACAGGGGTTTCGGGGAGTGGTGGCGCGGCTCAAACAGGCTGTGCGAGCAGAGGTTGGATCATGAATCCGCGCCTTCCTGATCTCGGGAAAATTCAGAAATTCCTCTCCCAATTAGGGATTACTTCTGTATGCTACTCACCTAATCTCCCTGATTGACCCGATGAACGCGGGAATCGGGGAGTCTCCCGCCCGTGATCCCGACCCCAATCGACCCTTGCCAGACGTGTTCTCCCCGCGCGAATCTGACGCATCCGGAATCCACCCCGTTGCCGGTGATGATTCAACAGGCTCCGCGATCCGAATAGCTCGTTCTGCGTAGAATGGATCGCCTTGCCGTTCTTCCCTGAGAGGATTGGTTGAGGAATTCTGCCCTTTCGACAAGGTCCGCTGTCCGCTTGAGGACCGGAGTTGTATCGGGGGCTGATGGGTCGGCTTTACGGGCCGCAGTGTGGTCCAAGACATGTGATTGAAGGGAATTCGAAAGTGATGATGGAAGCGACCCTTGAAGCCGTGCGGCTGTTGCCGTCGACCGAGTTGCCGGGCTACACCTACGTTCCCGGTACCGACACTCCGCACCCGATCCGCGATCCTCGCGGTCACAGCTATCAACGCAAGTCTCCGCCGCCGCGGATGCTGACGCCCGCAAACTGGGCGGAAAACCGCCACTATTTGCTGGCGCTGGACTACTTCAACCAGGGCTTCTATTGGGAGGCTCACGAGGAATGGGAACGCCTGTGGCGCGCCTCGGGGCCCGATACCGCCGTGGGTAAGTTCCTCAAGGGACTGGTGAAGCTGTCGGCCGCTGGTGTGAAAGTTCGTGAGAACAGCATTCACGGTGTGCGCCGCCATGCCGCTTCCGCCGGAGAAGTGTTTGCAGACGTCGCCGCTGAAGTCGGGACCGAGTACTTCTGTGGCTTGGAATTCACCCTGCTGCAGTTCGCCGCCGACCGGGCGGCTCAGATCTCGTACAAGGAACGGATCAGTTCCCCTCACAAGCCCAGCCGCGTCTTCCCGTTTGTCCTGCAGACGGAACCAATGCCGTTGGCGTGACCGATCGAAGTCAAAAAAACGAAGAGCGGCGGGATTGACCCGCCGCTCTTTTGTTTCCCAGTTCGTTTGTTTCGTAGAGCGGGGATTCATCCCCGCTCGCTGTTCTTGTTCACAGGTCGCTCTGGCTCATCACGACTCGGCGAACCTATTTGACGACCACCGACCGGACCGTGTCGGCTTTCTTCGGGCGATCTGCGGCGTGCTTCGTGACCTGTTCGACCAACTCACGCGCCCCTTGGATCTGCCTGGGAGTGAACAGCGGCGTGGGATTGCCCGGCACTTTCTGGTCCGTCAATTGGGCGATCTGCTCCCACGTGAGGCCGTTCGTCAGATGCCACGCGGCCGCCTGCTGGACGTCGCGATTCGTTCGCGGCGAAAACTCTTCCAGCAGTTGCAGCAGCACGGGATCAGTCGTCACGGTCTCGGCCCTGACCAATTGATACTTCAGGGCTGCGTTCGGCTCACGACGCCCGTAGTTCAGACAGACCGAGTTCAAGGCAATCTGCACGGTCTTTTCAGGCGGGATCGAGAAGAAACCGAGGCCATTCGGGAAGTTGTTGTTCTGCCCGTTGTTTCCGGGGAACCCAGGTCCGCCGCCGGGGAACGCATTGTTCCCGACGGGAGCCGCATTGCCTCCCACGGACTGTGCCAAACCGTTTTGGCCGTTCTGACCATTGTTCAAACCGCCGGGCTGATTCCCGATCAGGTTGTTGCCCGGATTCAAGCCGATCTGCGGGAGAACATGGACGCCGACCAGTCCCTTGGGAACGGCGACGGTCAGTGGCTTGTCGGTCTTGTTGGTGATGAAGATCCGGCCTTCGTGCGGACTCTGGGCGACCAGGCGCACGTCGAATTGTCCCTGCTCCATCCCGTCGAACAAGTCGACAACGGGGGCCTCCGGGTTCAGGGTCAGCTTGGTGATGGCACCACGGCTCGCACCCATCAATGCCAAGCTGACGGCACAGCAGGTCGCCACGGTGGTCAGTTGCAGAGTTCGGCTAGAGAATCGCGGTCGAGACATGTTCGGGCTCCTTGAGAAGTGAGACCATTGTCGTTGGTCGGCGCATCGCCCTGCCACTTGCCGGGCCATCGAGAATGACAGCCAGAATCCGACATGTGGCGGAGTGATGCTACGACCCTCGTTTGTTCAATGCAATTGCAAGCCCGCCGACCGGATGTTTATGAACAAACTGTCAGCCGATCGAGGACTGACGTCTGTGTGCCGGCTCGCCATTAGACCCGAATCAGTGCAGCGGAACGACATGGTATTCCAGTGCCCATTCCCGCATGAAGCGGACGCACAGCGGCTCGATCCGGTAGACGATCAGAGCCGGATTTTCGACGGTTCCGAGGTACTGCCGCAGCAGCGGGTTCGCGTTCCAAATGTCCTGCAAGACGGCACGGTCGGTCACGATCTCGGCCACCCCTGTGATCCGCACCTGATCGTGATGCTCGTCGAGGTAGCAAAGCTCCACCTTCGGATTGGCGGCGATCTCGGCCGTCTTGTGGTACGACTTCAAATTGGCGACATAGACGACAAAGCCATCGGTTCGGACAGGCGAGACCGGCCGCAGGCGCGGTTGATCACCGTCCATCGTGGCCAGATATGGAAAGCGATCGGCATGGACGACGCGCAGGGCCAGTTCGGGCAGCAGGGCGGGATCGATCGGCGTTGGAGTCGGTTGAGTCATCGTGTTCCCCCGTGTCTCAAAGTGTCGCGTGTTCTGTGTCTGATACTCGATGCGGCCAGAAAGGACCGATGCACGACGTAGCTGAATTCGCAAGAATTCAGTGGACAGGCTGAATTCTTGCGAATTCAGCTACGACAATTTCTGCCGCGCGCGGGATATCCCGAAGACGCCGATCAACGCCGTCAACTTGTCCTGATTCATACAGTTTTCGTGCTGGAGTTCAATGGAGTATTTGGCAATCCTGTC
>JANMLE010001175.1:0-2727 GCA_031372385.1 Planctomycetota bacterium
GTGTCGGCGCTCTCCAGCAGGCCCGTCGCCTTGAGGCGGATGTCGCAAACAAGTTGGAGCCGCCCCTGTTCGAGCAGCCAGACGGCACCCGCCGGCGCGGCGACCGCCGCGACAAGTTTATCCAGAAAGCGCGGTAAGAACTGCAGCGGCGGCAGGCCGCCGGAGTCCAGTTGCTCAATCTCGCGCGCGATGTTGAGCACCAAGGCCTGCGGCGAACCGGCAGGCACCGGCGCTGGTGCCGTCGGTGTGGTGGGGGCTGGCGGCATCGGTCAGTTCTCCGTCAGTTCCAGGCAGGGGTCCAATCCCATTTGCCGAAAGGCCACGGCCCGATGCTTCTCCTGCCGGAGCAGGTCGCGTCGGGCTTTGGCGTGCAGTTTTTCCAAGAATCGTTGAGTCCGTCGAAAGAACGGCATCCAAGTCCGTGCGGCGAGTTCGCCGTTGTTATCGGGACGAGCCCCGCGCCGCCGTCGAGCCAACTGGTCCGGTGTCAGGCAGTGAAACAACTCGTCCTCCAGTGACAGAAAGTACTGGTATGAACCGGGATCTCCCTGGCGGGCCGCGCGGCCCACCAGTTGGCGGTCGATCCGGGCCGAAGAGTGCATCTCGGTGGCGATGACATGCAGTCCACCCAACGGTTTCGCCGGTTCGGCAAGCCGGATGTCCGTGCCGCGTCCCGCCATGTTTGTGGCAATCGTGATCAGACCAACTTCGCCCGCGCGGCTCATCAATTCCGCCTCCTGCGCGTGAAGATATGCGTTCAGGATCTGATGTGGCAACTGACGTTTCTTGAGGAGCGTGCCGAGTGCCTCCGACGCGGCGACCGATGGTGTTCCGACCAAGATCGGCTGACCGGTCGCATGCCGCCGCGCGATCTCGTCGACAACGGCGTTTCGCTTGGCCTCAATCGTTGCGAAGACACGGGGCGGCAGCCCCTCGCGGATGCACGGCTTGTTTGTCGGAATGACGATGACCCGGCGTCCGTACACGTGCTTCAGCTCGCGCCGCGCCGGCCGCGCCGTGCCGGTCATGCCGGCCACATGCGTGTACAGCCGGAAGAAGCTTTGCAGCGTGACGCGCGCCGCTTCGCCGGTCGCCGCCGTGATCGGCAGCCGCTCCTTGGCCTCGATCGACTGGTGCAACCCCTGCTGCCATTTGCGGCCTTCCATGATCCGTCCGGTCGATTCGTCGACGATCTGCACCACGTCCTTCACGACCACATAATCGCGGTCGCGTTGAAAGCCGAACTCCGCGGTCAACGCGTGCTCGATGTGCTGATAGATCCGCTCCGTGTCGACCGACCCCAGCAGCGTCGACTTCGACCACAGCAGGACGTTCCGGCAACCGGGGTGCGTCAGTTGGATGCGGCGGTGTTCCGGTTCATAGGTGAAATCGAGGTCGCGCTTCAAATCCCGAATCGTGCGGCGGCACCAGCGGTACAGATGCACCGTCGACGGATCGTTCGGTTCCTCAAGCCCGATGATCAGCGGAGTCCGCGCCTCGTCCAACAGGATGCTGTCCGCCTCGTCAATCAGCACGAAATGGTGGCCGCGCTGGACCGAAACGCCCTTGTTCAACGGATCAGACATGTCGAGCATCGACAGCAGTCCCGGCGGCTGTTCCAAGCGGTCCCGCAGAAAATCAAAGCCGATCTCTTGCGCGGTCCCATACGTGATGTCCTGCGCATACGCCTCGCGCCGCTCTTCGGGAGTGGAATCGGCGCAGACGCGCCCGACCTTCAGCCCGAGTCGTTCATACACCGGACCGAGCAACTCGGCGTCGCGGCGGGCGAGGTAATCGTTGGTCGTGACGACATGACTCCCCCGGCCGACGAGGGCATGCAGAAATGTCGGCAGTGCGGCGGTGAGTGTCTTTCCCTCACCGGTCTGCATTTCGGCGATCCGCCCCTCGAAGAGCGCGATGCCCCCCATGATCTGCACCGGGAAATGCTTCATCCCGAGCACACGTTGCGACGCCTCACGCACCAGCGCGAACGCCTCGGGCAGCAGCCGGCGCAACGGCGTCCCGGTCCGCGCCTCCCAACCGATCCGACTGCCGAGCTCTTTCAACTCCTCGTCATCCAGCCGCGCCAACTCTTCCGATCGGGCCACGACCCGATCCGCCACGGCGCGATACCGACGGAGACGGCTCGTTGACCACGGGTCGATGAGTGACGACGCGAATGCCAGGAGGTTCATGAATTGCAGAATGACGGGGGAAGTCTCAGGTTTTCTCACGCGGGACCGAATGTCCCGCGTGACGGCATGGTAACACACGGCATGTCATACCGCTCGCGGGCATGAATGAGATGTTTTCGATTCACCGCGCGGGCCCGCGTGTTTTGAGCGTGAATCACCGCTCACGCGCAGGGCGATGCCCACGCGGTATGACGACTCTCCTTCAGCCGCGTGAGATAGATCCACGCCGCGGTCCACCGGTGTCAAAGACCGGAGACCCTCCCCGGTCCAGCCTGCCAGCCGCGTCCAGGAAGGGTCTCACGAAGGCGGACAAGAGGCCAATCCGGTCCACCACCCCGTCCAAATTCCCGTTCCGCCCTCGAATTATGGCTCTCCGCCATTCCTCTTGAACAACACCCGTGAGCGGCAAGGCGCGAGCCCCCCGGGATATAAAGCAATAACGGCGGCGATCGCCGAGGCGCGCAAGGGGGTTTTTGAAGAGGAATTGGGGAGAGCCAAAAAAAGTTGGGGGGACGGGTCTTTTGTCGGGGTG
>JANMLE010001239.1:0-2819 GCA_031372385.1 Planctomycetota bacterium
AATCTCCTGACGGCGACGAGTCCAATCCGCCACCGATTGCACTCGTGTTCCATCGTCGAATTGCATCGGCGAACGGTACTCGCCGAACTTCCCCGCCCACTCGGCCGGCGGTTGCGAGTGCTTGTCGAGTTGCCGCCAGAGCGACTGAGTCGTCTTCGGTTCGTCGCCCCACAGCGGCGTGCCGAGCAGACCGAGCACCAACAACCACGAGACGCGGGGAAGTGACCGAACAGGATTCGTCATGAAAGGTTCTCCAGAGGTGCCGTGGCCGCCGCAGGTGTGATGCCGAGCGAGCCGGGGTCAGGTGTTCTGATTTCTGTTTTGGCCACCCCATCCCCGTCCGCTCTGATAGCGTAACCCGTTTTCCAAGCGACGTTGCGCTCCGTTGGTCATGCCAAAACAGAAATCAGAACACCCGACCCCCGGATTCGCCGACCACAAACTAACGCTTGCCCTGTTGCGCGTCCCGTCGGCGGAGCGACGGGACTACGGTAGGCCGGTCGCTCCGCCGATCGGTGTGCCGAGCAACACCGCCTCGGCATCTTCGAGCTCTTCCTTCCGCCGTCCGTACTCATGCTTCTCAATCAACCGCCGGGCTTCAGCGAGATCATGTTTCACCGAACCCAAGGGTGTTCCTGATCGCTGACGGGCCCATCACACTTCACCGATTTGCCAGACTTCTTCAGAAGTTCGCCCCGCATCCTTGAAGCTCGCCCCCCAGTTTCTCATTCTTTGCGTTTTGCGGTGGCGCGAATGTCAGCCAGGTTTTTGGAGCATTGAGCAGAATGAAGTTCAGATTTCCCATCGTCATCATCGACGAGGATTTTCGGTCGGAGAACACTTCGGGGCTGGGGATTCGCGCGCTGGCGGATGCCATTCAAAAGGAGGGTTGGGAAGTTCTCGGAGTCACCAGCTACGGTGATCTGTCGCAGTTCGCCCAACAGCAGAGCCGCGCTTCGGCCTTCATCCTGTCGATCGACGACGAAGAGTTCACGCCGGGGAAGGAAGTCGACCCGGCGATCATCAAGCTGCGGGGATTCATCACCGAGATCCGGTTCAAGAACGCCGAGATCCCGATCTACCTGTACGGCGAAACGCGAACCTCCAGCCACATTCCCAACGACATCCTGCGGGAACTGCACGGCTTCATTCACATGTTCGAGGACACGCCCGAATTCGTGGGCCGGCACATCATCCGCGAAGCCAAAGCCTACGTCGACAGCCTCGCGCCGCCGTTCTTTCGGGCGCTGGTCGAGTACGCCAACGACGGTTCTTACTCATGGCACTGCCCCGGCCACTCGGGGGGCGTCGCGTTTCTGAAAAGCCCTGTCGGGCAGATGTTCCACCAGTTCTTCGGCGAGAACATGCTGCGGGCCGACGTCTGCAACGCGGTCGAGGAACTCGGACAACTTCTCGATCACACCGGACCGGTCGCCGCCTCGGAACGGAACGCCGCGCGGATCTTCAACGCGGACCATTGCTTCTTCGTGACCAACGGCACGTCGACCTCCAACAAGATGGTCTGGCACTCGACCGTCGCCAGCGGCGACATCGTCGTGGTCGACCGCAACTGCCACAAGTCGATCCTGCATTCGATCATCATGACCGGTGCCGTCCCCGTCTTCCTGACCCCCACCCGCAACCATCTGGGGATCATCGGGCCGATTCCGCTCGATGAATTCAAACCCGAAAACATCCAGCGGAAGATCGAGGCCAATCCGTTCGCCAAGGAGGCGCAGGCCAAGTTTCCCGACCGCAAGCCGCGGATTCTGACGATCACGCAAAGCACGTACGACGGGATCATCTACAACGTCGAAACGCTCAAGGGGCTGCTCGACGGCCAGATCGGCACGCTGCACTTCGACGAAGCTTGGCTGCCGCACGCCTCGTTCCACGACTTCTACCGCGACATGCACGCCATCGGCCGGGACCGGCCGCGGCCGAAGGTTTCGATGATTTTCGCCACGCATTCGACACACAAGCTGCTGGCGGGGATTTCGCAGGCATCGCAGATTCTGGTGTGCGAGTCGGAAACGACGAAGCTTGACCGGAACGTCTTCAACGAGGCGTACCTGATGCACACGTCGACCTCGCCGCAGTACGCGATCATCGCCTCGTGCGACGTGGCGGCGGCGATGATGGAGCCGCCGGGCGGCACGGCACTGGTCGAAGAGTCGATCGTCGAGGCACTGAACTTCCGCCGGGCGATGCGCAAGGTCGAGGACGAGTGGGGCAAGGACTGGTGGTTCAAGGTCTGGGGCCCCGAGAAACTCGCTGACGACGGCATCGGCGAGCGCGAGGACTGGATGCTGAAGGCAAACGCCAAGTGGCACGGCTTCGGCAACCTGGCACCGGGCTTCAACATGCTCGACCCGATCAAGGCCACGGTGATCACCCCCGGACTGGACGTGTCGGGCAAGTTCGCCAAGACCGGCATCCCGGCGTCGATTGTCACCCGCTATCTGGTGGAGCACGGCGTCATCGTGGAAAAGACCGGGCTGTATTCGTTCTTCATCATGTTCACGATCGGCATCACCAAGGGCCGCTGGAACACGCTGGTGAGCGCGCTGCAGCAGTTCAAGGACGACTACGACAAGAACCAGCCGATGTGGAAGATCCTGCCCGAATTCTGCCAGAACCATCCGCGCTACGAGGGGATCGGTTTGAAGGATCTGTCGCAGCAGATCCACGACACCTACAAGGCGAACGACGTCGCCCGCGTGACGACCGAGATGTACACGTCGGTGATGCAGCCGTCGATGAAACCGTCCGACGCCTACGGCATGCTGGCGCACGGCGAAATCGACCGCGTCGAAATC
>JANMLE010001242.1:0-2259 GCA_031372385.1 Planctomycetota bacterium
CACCTGTGATAATCGGGGTATGAAGCTTACGTTTCGCGGCGCCGCGGGCGCGGTTACCGGGTCCATGCACATTGTGGAGTCGGCCGGGAAAAAACTATTGCTGGATTGCGGCATGGCGCAGGGACGGCGCAAAGATGGCGCGCACACCTGCGGGGACGCACATTTCAGCACGTCCCGCCGGCGGAGCGGCGGGACTACAGTAGGATTGCCGGGCACTTCAAAAGTGCCCATCCTCCGACAACAGGATTGACGATGGCTCAGTTTGCTTCGCCCTTTTCGAATCGTCCCCTGCCGGCCTGGATTGAGGATCTTCAGCGCGCCGGTTCCGCCGACGACCGGTATCGCGCGCTGCTCGCCGTGATCTCGATGGCTTCACCGCCGGAATCGGTGCGGTGGTGCCGGCATTCGTTGCGCGACGTGGATTCGGGGCTCCGTGCATTGGCGGCGAAGTCCCTCGGTGAATTGAAGCGTCGGACGGTCGAGAGCGACGCGGCGTGGCCGGAGATCAGCACCGAATTGGTGGAGCGATTGGGTGACGAGGATCCCGACGTCCGGTTCGAAGCGGCCCGCGCACTGGGGCGGGTGAATCCGCAGTTGACCGAGGCGCTCGACGTCCTGCTGTCGTTGCTCGACGACGAGGGGACGCAACCGCTGATGATCGCGGTCGTGGTGTCGGCTCTGGGTGAACGACCGGATGCGGACGCGGAAGTGCTCGTTCCGCGCTATCGTCATCTGCTGGCACACCCGCAGGCGGAAGTTCGCGAGAATGTTTCCGCTGTGGTGGCCGGATCAGGCACAGTCGCCGCGGCGCTGGTCAGGGAATTGATCGCGGCACTGGATGACGACGAACCGATCGTCCGTGAGAACGCGGCCGTGGCATTGGGTCGCAGTGGCAACAATTCGCCAGAAGTCCTCGCCGCCCTGACAACGGCCGCCGGGGATGACGACGAAGGGGTCGCGATGGCGGCTCGCGACGCACAGGCACGTTTGTCACGTGTGTGAACCGGCGGGTTCGACGTCGATCACCATCGGATCGGTCGGACGATTCCACCGGCCAACAACCCGCCCAGGATCGCGATCACGAGCAGCAATCCGCGCAGGATCCAAACAGCGCGTGCGATGCCGAACCTCCGGACCAGCCGTTGCCCCTTGCCTGTTTCCGCCAGAAACCAGCGTTCGCGAAACAGAAGTATCAGGCAGACGAGAACAATGGCGGTTCCCATCACCATGTCCTGCGAGAGCCTTGCCATTGCGGGCTTCCTGAAAGCGCCGGTTCATCATCCGTCATCACCAGCGTGCGGGACGATGCGGCAATGCCCGCGGATCGTCAAGAAAAAGCATCGTCAAAAAAAAAGCGTCCTCAAGGTCGAGGACGCTCTGTGGTCATTGGCTGCGGACTCGGTCAGCGCGCCATGAAGGCGATGACCCGGCCGATTTCGATGTCGGGGACCGTGGCGTCGTTGCCGGTGGGGAGCGCCTGAACGCGCGCTTCCAGATCCTTGGCATCAAACGAAATCCAATCCACCGATTGACGCGAGGTGCTGTCGACGACTTCGCGATACATCTTGCGCACGTTGGGGCGGTTTCGCAGTGTGATCACATCGCCCGGCTCGACGAAGATCGACGGCTTGTCGATGGTCTTGCCGTTCAACTGGAAGTGCCGGTGGACGACACCCTGCCGCGCCTGCATGCGGGTCGTGGTGAAGCCGGCCCGACGGATGACATTGTCCAGGCGGCGTTCGCACATTACCAACAGGATTTCGCCGGTGTTCCCTTTTTGGGAACGAGCCCTTGCGAAGTAGCGCCGCAACTGGGCTTCGCGCATTCCGTAGTGGTATTTGATCTTTTGCTTGTCGGCCAGTGCCACGCCGTAGGAGGAGAGCTTGCGACGCCGCTCCGCCATCCCTGGAGGATTAGGCCGCTTTTCCAAGGCCCGTGCCGCACCCGCATTTTCAAACACCATCGCCCCAAGCCGGCGATTGATACGTCCCTTGGGACCGGTATAGCGACCCATGCACTCAACTCCCGCGCAAAATCCTAGCGCTTCAGAACCTAACACCAAATCGGCCAGCCGACAGAGGCGGGAATGATGGCAAACCGAAGTCCATTCGTCAATGCACCGGCGGAGAGTGAACAGGGCCGGGTGTGGCAAATCTTTCTGGCATCTCAATGAACCGCAGTGCGCTAGCCCCGGTTTGGACAGGCTACCCGAGTGAGAACCGGATACCAGCGCGTTCCGGCTGATCTCGTCAGGAGATC
>JANMLE010001304.1:0-1135 GCA_031372385.1 Planctomycetota bacterium
GGCTGGCACTGACGCCGTGCGAGTTCACCGTGCCGCGGGGACCGCATTCGATCTCGGTCGAGAAGCCTGGTGGGAAGCGGGCGACGCAGCAACTGGATGTGAAGAACTCTGCCTAACTGGAGTTCGACGTCAGTTCAATCCCGCTCGATGTCGACGATCCGTCGATCTTGAATGCCCCCCTGTTTGAGGCGGCGGTCGGACGGTCCATTCCCCTGGCGACGTTGAATACGCCCGGCAAGGAACTCGATCCGTTCCTCACCGCCGACGGGCGGACGATCTTCTTTGTCAGCGACCGCGGGGGCGTGCGCGGCGTCTACACCGCCACGCGGCCGAGCCCGTATCACGATTTCGACGAGCCCAAGATCATCACCGCATCGAGCGGCGCGGACCTGCCGGTGTCGCCCTCCGTCAGCAACGACGGCTTGATCCTGGTGTATGGCGTCGCCGAAAAATCCCGGTTGTGGCAACTGACCCGCAACAACATCGAAGCGCTGTTCGACAACAAGGAGATCACCCGCAGCGACGACAAGGGAGAACGCGCCTGGCGCTCGGCGCAACTGTCGGGCGACGGGCTGAGACTCTTCTGGACGGAAGAGGGGGACGACGCGACGATCACGCGCGCGGCGGTCCGGTCGACAACAGGAAAACTGTTCGGCAAGACACTCGCTTTCGAACTGCCGGGCCAGCATCCGCACATGTCGTCCGACGGATTGCGGCAGTACTCGTTCGATGGCGCGACATTGCACCGCTCACGCCGCGGGTCCGTCCGCCAGCCGTTCGGACCGCCCGAGGTTGTGGCCGAGTTGGAACCGGCCGGCTACGAGGAAAGTCCGCGGCACCGGCAGTTCTGGGTGACTGACGACGAACAATGGCTGGTCTTCTGCAACAACCCGCGCGCCGCGGGCGACTTGTTTGTGACGCGGCTTTCCGACGGACCGGCGTGGGGACGATCGGTCGTCGGGAAATCGGTGGTGAACAAGATGGTGATCGCCAACGCCGAACCCGAAGAGAAGCCGAAGCCCGAACCGATGCCGACCGACACGGTCGATCCGCGGGCGCAACCTCTGCCGTACACGACCCACTGGGCCAAGCTCGTCAAGTTGCTGGAAACCAACAAGGGGGCCGAGGCCGCGGC
>JANMLE010001322.1:0-6366 GCA_031372385.1 Planctomycetota bacterium
CGAACCTCCCGGAGTGAAAGAAACGGGACAGAGGTTCAACTATACGCCGATCAGTTATGTGGCATTCGACGCTTGAGCCTCCCGAGAAAAACGGTCAATTGGAAATCGACGCCACATAACCAACTTGGCCACATTACTGCGATTATGTGGCTGACCACATAACCGCAGCATCACGATCAATCCGCGTCGCTACTACGACAAGCAGGACAAGGAGTGGAGGGATGCCGGTTCCTACAATCCGGCCGACCTGCCAGCCCTGATCTTCGCGCTCCAGAAGGCCCAGGAGTATGTCTACGAGACACCCCTCCCCGGCCAGGACGGCGAAGGCAGTGCGGGACCAACACCGTTCTGAGGCGACGCTCTCGCCCCCGGCTCTCTGCCTTGCAGAGAGCCGTTCTTGGAAAGAACCCCGCATTGCTTGATGCGAAGTTTGTCGGACGAACGAAACCGTCAGGACACGCGGACTCGCCCGCGTCAATTGCGCTGGCCTCATCACCACGGGCATTCTTTCGCCGTCTGCTCACTTTGAGCAGGCACGGTAGGAAGGATGGTCCTTCGCCGGTGTTTGATCTTTCAGATTCAGGAGTCTTGTCATGGCCACTCTCACGTTAGCGCACCGCGAACTGTATCGCCGTGCCCCCGATGAGCGATTTCCCTCTCTCAATGCGCTGGTCGATTTCTGTCGGGAGCAGCAACGAGATTCCCGCGACCTGTGGAAGCCGCCGGGGCAACTGCAACTCGCCGAAGATGACTTCGCTCAGGTGCAACTGCGCACTGGCAGCGAGGGATCGTTCCGGCTCAATGATTGGAGCTTCTCGCAGCTCTGCCGCCTGTCAATGGTGAGCAAGGACACGGTGAACCGTGTCTCGGGAGAGACCGCGAGTCGGATTCTCCGCGAGACGTTGCCCCAAGGGGATCGGCCCTTGCAACTGCTCACGACAGGTGATCGGCTGCGTTCCGTGCATGGCGTCACGTACAGCCGGCTCTGGAATGCCGACTTGCTGGCCGCCGTGCGGGAGGCGGCGGTGGACTACGGTCCGCCGCAGACCGCCTTCAACGAGGCGACCGGCCTCTACTGCGGCGAGCAGGATCTGTTTGCCTTCCTCATCGACCCGAGCGGGTGGATCGAGGTGGGCGACGAACAGTTCGCCCCCGGCTTCTTCGTGTGGAACAGCGAAGTCGGGAAACGATCGCTCGGCATTCAGACGTTCTGGTTTCAGAAGGTCTGCTGCAATCACATCGTGTGGGATGCGATGGACGTGACCGAGTTCACGCGCAAGCACACGGGGAATATCCGTGAGTCGCTGAACGATGTCCGCCGTCTCATCGAGCTGCAAGCCGCGAAGCGCGATGCCCGCCGGGATAGCTTCGCGACCCTCATCCGCAAGTCGATGCAGGAGAAGCTCGGCACGGACGCCGAAGAAGTCACGAAGTTGCTCCACAAGCACGACCTCGGCAAGGAAGCGGTCGCGCGTGCCGTGAAGCAACTCGGCGAAGCCGGCAAGCCGTTCACGCTCTGGAATCTGGTCGATGCCCTGACCCAGCAGAATGTGAGCCTGACCTATGCCGGTGATCGCACGGACGCCGATCAGAAAGTGGCGAAGCTCCTGGAACTGGCAGCCTGACGCTGACAACCCATCCTCTGACTTTCCCCGAGCATGACGCTCGGGGATTCTTTGCGTGAGACGGGGAATTGACGCACTGCGACCTCGATGGCGCGTGGCGCTCTTGTATCGTCGATGAAGTCATCGTTTCCCGTATCGGGTTCCGCGTCGCCCCGCCAGTAGAAAGTCGACCGGTGATCCCTTCACTAGGGCGATGCCGAAACAGGCGCTTCGCGCTACACTGGGGTGGCATGACGCGAGGGAGATCCTCACCAACGGCGCGATCCAACGGAATGCCCGACGAAACGGCGGCGGATCGACTGCAAAGCGCCGTGGACGAACTTGCGCAAAATGTCCGAGTTCTCACGGACATTGTGGACGAACTCCGCGAGGATTTGTCGTGGCTGACCCGCAATGGCGTCCCGCATCAACCGATCACGGTCCTCGTCCATCGGATGCCATGCGTTGCGGCGAAGGGACGCAACGGCTCGAAAGAATCGGGCGGCGGCTCCCTGGAACTCTCGTTTGCCCGATGGCCGGTCCGTGATCCCACGGTGGACACGCTTTCAGATGACCAGGTGCGAGCAACCGTCATCGACGACATCGTGCAGCGTCTTGCCGAGCCGCTCGGCGAACTCGCGCAGGAACAGTTGAACATTCTCGTCAGCGTGGTCGACCGCGCTCATCGAGATTTGCTCAAGGCCATCCGACAACCATCATCACCTTCACCTACCAACGAACCTGCGATGGGCGAGTCGTCACCCACGAAGACACGCCGACGACAAAGGACCAAGCCGCCACCATCCGAGCCGGTGACTCCGATCAATCCAATCTCCACCGTGGCTTCGCTCGCCCCAATCACCGCCGTGGAACCAATCGCATCCACGGAACCCCCCGCCACCACCCGGCAGGCTCTTCTGATTTTCTTCCGTTCCCCGCATGGCCAAGGAGACCTTTTTCTATCCCGAGAACTATCAGCACCTGAAACTCCTCGACGAAGCCGCGCATCGCGGCGGCGTCAGTCGCGGCAAAGCATTCGAGGATTTCCTTCAGATGGCCACCAGCGCCTTGGCCTGTCCCCGCATGGAGCAGGAGTACCTCGACGCGGTGAAGCCGTACACCGACGGGAAACCCGGCAAACGCGGTTGCGATTCGATCGCAGAACTCTTCGGGCGCATCGTGGGGGCGATGGAGGAAACGCGCGGAGAGACCAAGGAAGTGCTGGGCGATCTCTTTCAGGGTGCCATCACCTACGGCGAGAAAGGCCAGTTCCTCACCCCCGAGCCAGTTGCCCGGCTCATGGCTCAACTGCAAGTCAGCGGCAACGATGAGCCGGGCGATGAACGGCCTTCCAAGCGGGTCTTCGATCCCGCGTGTGGCAGCGGACGGATGCTGCTCGCCGTGGCGGAATCGCAACCGCATTGGGAATTCTTCGGTCGGGACATCGACCGGCGCTGTGTGCAAATGTCGGCGATCAACCTCGCGCTCAGAAACCTCTACGGGTACGTGTTCTGGGGCGACTCACTCCGGGATGAAATCAAACTGGCGTATCGCACGGGCTTCAACGGCATCAGCGTCATCCGCTATGCACGCCCCGATGAACTCTCGGCACTGTTCGAGGCGGATGACGTTGCTGTGCAGGAAACACCGCCTCAGACCCAAACCAACACGGAAGAGCATCCCGCCGAAGCAGCCCCAGCCAATGAAGTTGTTCCACCAGATGGTGGAAACCCATCACGGCAGCTTCGTTTGTTCTGAATCGACGGCCCCACCCAGCCGGACAAGTTGCTGTTGAATGGATTGAACAAACGCCGGATTCGTGAAGACACGACGTTCCAACATCTCCGTGAGCCGCAGACGAGCAAGCGTCGCGCACCGCGTGTACGCATCGGCAGGCCAAGCCTCTTTCCCGAGAGCGACGACGACAAACGCAGCCGCCCGGATTTCATCGGCGTAGTCATCGACTTTCCGGCTCAGCGTTTCTTCAATGTGCCCCGCCAAACCGGTGAGCGAGAACATCTCATCAAACCAATCCTGCGCCGGATCGTTCTGCCAAGGCTCGGTGCCCCAAGAACCCATGCGGGCAGGGTAGCACGGACCTCGTGGTCGGACTCGCTCAGATGTCGATGGGTTCGATCAGGCTTGGATCATCGAGCCGCGTCGTCCGAAAATCATGGCGGATTTTGGAGATCGCCCGTGGATTCCCGCTGGTTGGGCCATTCTCCTTGAGAATAATGGGGTTGCCGGTCGGAGGAAGAGAAGCAGAGTTTCACTGCAATGGAGGGTTCCTGTGGCCAACCCTTCGCCAGCCCCGTCCGCCGCAGAATCAGAAACTGATCCGGGAGAATGAGTCATGTCGAAATACGCAATGGGTTGTCTGGCGTTGGCTTTCATGTGTGGTGCAGCGGCGAGCGCTGCTGCGGGAGACATCTCTGGTGTCGTGAAGTACAAGAACGGCGGGGGATCGGCATCGGGTGTCCGCATCTCCGGCCTGACGACGGGGCCGCTCGGCGGATCGACGGGCACCGTCTACTCCGATGACCGGGGGAAGTTCGTGTTGTCGTGGAAGAGTTCCGGTGGTCTCGCGAAGTTGTATGCCAACGGGTCCGTCGTGGCGACAGACATCCGCGACGGAGAGTCCGTCGTGGTGACGTTGAAGTGACCATCTCGGCGGGCGCGATCAGATTTGAATGCGTTCCACTTCATCCAGCGACACCGCGTCGCTTCTTCGATCATAGAGCCGCGTCGTCTGACTCGACGCATGGGCGGCGATCCGTTGGGCATGTTCGAGGAGACCGCCGTTTGAGAGGTACGCGGTGATGCCCGTCGCTCGCATCGTGTGGCAACCGATCGTTCTGGGAAGGTCCGCCTTGCGTGCCCTGAGCTTCACCATCGCGAGGACTTCGCGGCGATGGATGTGGCGTGTCGTGAGTTGTCGCTTCCGATTGAGCGAGCGGAAGAGCGGTGCCTTCGTCTCGTGTCCGATGCCAGCAGCGGCTACATAGTCATCGAGATACTCTTCGAGTGTGTGGTGTGCGGGAACCGCATGGCGTCGGCCGCCCTTTTCGCAAAGATTGATCCACATGCGGCGGCCGCGTTGTTCGTAGTCTTCGATGTCCATCGCCGTGACCGCTCCCATGCGGGCGAAGGTGTAGAGCGTGGTCGCGATCATCGCCCGGTCGCGCTTGCCCACGATGGTCGAGGTGTCCATCGAGTCGAGCAGTTGGCGGGCTTCTTCGGCGGTGAGGACCGGCGTTCGCCCTACCGTCACGACATGCTTCGGCCCGGGCACCGAGGCGGCGGGATTCACCGGCATGACCTGCCCCGTGACGAGCCAGTCGAAGAGCATCTTCAAGGCCGCGAGTTTCTGCTTGACGCTCGGTCGATCAACCTTCGTCCCAAGTTCTTCGATGTACGCCGCGACGAGGAACGGGCAGATGTCACGGAGTCCGATACTTCGTTCCCCACACCAGCCGCAGAAGTCACGCACCGCCCGGCCGTAGGCTTCGCGGGTGTTCCGGTTGCGGATCGTCACCGTGAAGAATTCGAGGAGCCGCCGACTCGCGTGTTGTCCCGCATCACGAAACAAAGCCGGCAACCTGTCCAATCCGGGGTGCGTGATTTGACTTGGTGAGAACAAGGGCGTGGTTGGTCAGGGGTCTCACGGAGACGTGTTCGCGACGTGTTCTTTCCCAGATGTGATTGGCGAGTCTACGACTTACGCTTTCGTCGCGCCCGTTCCAAACGATCTGGTGCCGAGGGTATCGAAGTATCGGTGGCGGACGGGGCTGGCGGGAGCGCGCGCGGCTGCGGCGCGTGAGACGCGCTGCTGGACCACGTTCGGTGATTGCGGAGGCAGTCCCAGAACTCCCAAGTGGTGGCTCGCGCGAGGAGTCCCTGATCGTGGTCGAACTGGGTTTCGTAGCTCAGCAGGCAATCGAGACAGGCGGAGACGCAGCGCTCGTGATGGGCCTCATCGACGAAGAGGACATCGGTCAGCTTGCCGATCCAGTCGGCGGCCGATTCGAGCAACTCCGCCACATGGCCCGCGCCGCCGGGCATGGTGTCGAACAGCACCAGTCCGCAATGGGGGCCGGAATCGGTGGGCATTACGAACGAACCGAGTTCGCGGCTGTCGAGGCTCAGCAGTTGAGCGCCCGCCAGCCGGAAGGCGTGCGCCAGTGTGGTCGCCACCGCGAGGTCCGCGTTGACGAGTTGCGGGATGTCGATCACCGCGATGTCGGTGACTTGTCGAGCGGTTAGCAATTGCCGTCTGAGATCGTGAGGCCCGTTCTTCTTGCGGCAAACGAGCCACGCACGGCTGTTCTTGGTCGCGGCAAACTGCAACGGAGCATGATGCTCGTAAGGCTTCGGCAACTCTTCGGGACTGTGTTTGAAAGCGGCGAGTTCGCTTTCGGCGTAGCCGCAGTTCAAACACACGGCAAAGCCACGACCGCCCGCACCCGCGTTGACGACCAATAGTTCTCCATCCTCTTGATACCGTGCCACGACTCCTTTCAGCCCGGCAAAGTCGGAGTGAGCGTCTGTATTTCGGAGGATGGTCAGCAACTCAGGCTTGCCGATCGGCGGCGTGGGTGAGCCGCGAAACTGTGGCCGATCCCAAGCCGCCGTGCTGAAGCCGAAACGCGGGAAGAGAAGTGGTCGCGGCTCGGAGCTTCGTTCCTCGGTGCCGCAAACAGTGCAGGGACCGATTTCGGGGGTGAACGAGTAAAACCGGTGCCCGTGAACGCACTCGGCCATC
>JANMLE010001333.1:0-13983 GCA_031372385.1 Planctomycetota bacterium
CGGCGTCGGCCAGGGACAGCCCAAATGCGGCTTCCAAATCCTCGTCACTGATATTGAATTCACGAATCAAGTTCCGATCGACCATTCTGATCCCATCATGAAAATCACGGCGAGCCGGACAGAACATTCGCGATCGAATGCCAACCTACTGACGCCGCCGAACTCCACCACCCGGATGGATGGCCGTTCGTGGAAAAAGTGTGCTCCCGACTTCACCGAAAAGGACGATCCTTCTCTGTCCGCGAAGCCGAAGGGGGCGGATTGTAGCAGACGTTGCGCAAAGTCACCTAGCAACGTCGCGGTCATTTTTGGTGTTTTCCACTTTCCGCGACGGCGAATGAACGTCAGCGGCGTCAATTCTCCTGTCGCCCGGGGGCTGGAAGCCCAATCGTTTTCCCCCACCCCACTCGCACCATCAACGTGCCGGAGCCCACACGAAATCTCCGCGCACCCGGCATTCCTGTTTCGGAGCGACAGTGTTCGACAATGTGATCGATCAGCGATCCGCTCCGGCGAGTGACTCGACAAATTCGACGAACTGCCGGCCCCGATCGGCAAAGTTGCGGAACCAGTCGTAACTGGCACAGCCCGGAGAAAGCAGAATCACATCTCCGGGGGCCGATTGTGCGACCGCCCATTCCAGCGCCTGACGAAACGACGACAACTCGGGTGACGTCAGGCAGCGCGAGCCGTTGTCTTCGGCAATCAACACTCGGAGTGCTCCAGCGGTTTGACCCATCAACGCCACGGCTTTGGCCCGTCGCGCGATGGTTTGGGCCAACGGCGACAGATCGACCTGCTTGTCGTATCCCCCGGCCAGCAGAATGACCGGTGCTTCGAAAGCCTCCAGTGCGACGATGGCCGATTCCGGAGTGGTAGCCAGCGAGTCGTTATAGAACGAGCGGCCATCGACGTCGGCAACCCATTGCAACCGGTGCGGCAGCGGCTGGTACTGCTCCAGTCCCTGTCGGACCGCTTCCAAGTCGGTCCCAAATTGCAGCGCCGCACAGGTGGCGGCCAACGCATTGGCCAGATTGTGTCGACCCGGAAGTCTTAGCCATTCCGAAATCGGAAAGTTCTGTTCCTGTCCGGGCAGTCGGACGATCGCCCGCCGATTTTCACCCGCGAAGACACCGCTCTCGCCGGCGTCCCGAAGTCCGAACAGCAATCGCCGGGCTGTTGTTTGCCATTGGCAACAGTCCGCATCGTCGGCATTCAGGATGGTGACATCCGTTGGTGCCTGCCAGCGGAGCATCGTCTGCTTGGCCCAGCGATAGTGGTCGAGCGATTCATGCCAGTCGAGATGATTCGGGGCAAAGTTGGTGATCACCGACACGGTTGGACTGACATGCAGCCGGTCCAGATCCGTCAATTGAAAGCTGCTCAATTCGAGCACGACCACATCGTCCGGGTGAATCTGTCCGACCTGCGGCAGCAGGCTCACGCCGATGTTGCCCCCCAACCAAGCCCGGCGACCGGAGTGCTTAAGAATTGAGGAGTGCTGGAGGATCGAATGGATCAACGCGGTGGTTGTGGACTTCCCATTGCTGCCGGTCACAGCCACGACCGGCGCGGGATTCCACTGCCAGAAAAGGTTCATTTCACTGGTCAGGGGAACGGCGGCGGCACGGGCAATCCCGAGGTACGGGTTGTCGCGCCGCACCGCGGGATTCACGACGATCAGTTCTGCGCGACGGAAGTCCGCTTCATCATGTCCACCAAGCCGGAATTGCAGGCCGGGAACGTCGCGCAGTTCTGCCAGCGCGTCGGACAGTTTCTCGGCGGGTCGGGTGTCGGTGACCGTGATGTTCGCGCCGCGGTCGGCCAGGAATCGGACGACACCCAGCCCGCCACCGAACGATCCCAGTCCCATCACCAGCACCCGCAGATGACGGTAGTCGCGTTGCGGATGATCCGGAATCATGGGCAGGGTCTCACCGAAAACGAGGCTTCGATCCGGGTGGCTGCCGAGTGGAATTCCCGCAGAACCAGATCCGCTTGATCGGCAAAGTCTGGCAGATCGCCGGGGGCAAACAAGATCGTCCGCATGCCCGCGCGGCGGCCCGCCTGCAAGTCGAACAGATAATCTCCGCAGAAGACGACTTCGGCAGGTGGAAGTTGCCACTTATCGCAGATGGCCAGCAGTCCCGCCGGATCGGGTTTCGGAGGAGCATCCTCCCGCGTCAGCACGCACGAGAACTGCAACCCCAACCGGCTGATCACGATCTCGGTGCATTCGCGGGAATTGCGGGTCAGGATGGCCCGTGGCAGCCGGCACTGATCCATCCAGTGCAGTAATTCCGCGACGCCATCGAACAGGGTCGCGCGATGCGCTGACCGCAATTCATGCGCACGGAGCACAGCATGCATCCTCTCCAATTCCGGCCCCGGTGGCGTTCGATGCAACGCCTCCAGTATTGGCGTCTGGGATGGCAGACACATCTCACGCCGAATCGCCTCGAAATCCAACTGCGAGTCAACAAGGGTTCCATCCAAATCGAAGATGATGCCGCGGACCGGACCGCCCAACAGGGAATTCAAGCCCGGTCACCTTTCTCGGTCCGCGGCGGACACCGGAACATTGGCAGCGAACAAAGAACGGCAGCCGCAGAACCCGCCGCGGCTGTCGTTGACTTGGAAATCATGGCGTCGGTTAGCGTGGACGAGGCTTGCCCCCGCCAGTTGCACCTCCCGGACCTTTTGCTTCGCCACCGCCAGGAGCCCCCTCGCCGGTGGCACCCGGTGCCCCTCCCATCGGGTTGCCGCCCCCCGGTTTCCGCCGCGGGTTTCCACCACGTCCCCCACCCGGCGGGGTCATTCCCGGCATGCCACCGTTTCCAGATATCCCCATTCCGGGGGGCATTCCGGGATACGCGCCGCCATCCAGTGAACTGGTGCTCGCCCGGGGTGCGTCCCTCAGATACTCGTAGGGCTTCCGCTCTTCGTCGACCGTTTGCTTCAATGATTGCTCTTCCGGAAATTCCGACACGGGATCCAAGTCTTTCAACTGCCCCTGTGCGGTGACGACCAATGCTTCTTGGAGAATCCCCGCCTTCGCGGTGTCCTTCCGGCCGCGATCGGCCTTCAATAGCAGGTCGGGATGCTGCGCGAGCGACAGATCCAGATCACCGGAAGCATCGACGAGCATGTCTTCGGTGACAAAGGGGATTTCCTTTTCTTCGAAGGTCGGAGTGGCCGGGTCCAGCACCATCGTTTTCTTCTTCTCGGAAATGAATTGTCCGACCGACAGGATCTTCAGCGAGTCGTACAGCATCGTCCCCAGCTTGGCATCCCACTCGAACATGGCGATGTTCGCCACGGGTCGCTTGCTGTTGTGTTTGTCCTCACGAACCGGATCTCGATCCACGTCCTTCAGAAAGTAGTGGATGGTCTTGGGAACCACGGCGGGATTGGAGATGTTGCTCCACGCGGTCAGGCTGAATTCTTCCTTGGTGAACTCAGGATTCTCGACTTCTTCGTAGGGGCGCTTATAGAGCGGATTCCGCAGCTTCAACCTGACCTGATAGCGGTAGGCCATGCCAGGTTGGACGTCGAAATCGATGTACCGGAACAGGTACAGGCGACCGCTGGCCGTCAGACGGTTTTGAATGTCGGGAGCCGCCATTCGGGGGCCAGTGCCACCCTCGTTCATCTGTTTGGCCATGTTCTGCATGGCGTCATTACCCATCGGATTCATCATCATGTTCTTGGAGAGCGCGCGCACGTCGTAAGAGAGATCCGCAAACCCCCCTTTCTTGGTGCTCTGGGTTTCCAAGTTGAGCTTCTTGGCCGTTTCCAAGAATTGGTCCACCAGCTTTTCTTCGCGCAGTCGTTCCGCTTCGGTCGGCTGGAAATGCTTGATGCTCGGGTGCGTCGCCACGTCCCCCCAATACCGGAGTAACCGCTTGGGCAGGGGCGAGGTGATTGCCACGTCCTGCAAATCCGAGGGAACGGGGTCCGCGTCGTCCGAGTCGCAGTCGCGCAGAACCTCCAATGATCGCTTCGGGTCCACGACTTCCCACGGACCGCTCCACGGCTCGGGCCCGGCCACGGCCACTTGTCGCTGCAGGATGAAGTCCGTGTACTCGATCGCGGCACTGGCGTCTGCGTAACTCATGTTCAGGGCTTTCATCGCCCGCTCAATCTGCTCCTTGATGGGAACGATGGCTCTGACAGTGATGAACCGCTCACCGCGAGCCGTGCCTCCCCCTCCGCCAAAGCTGCCTCCTCCATTCATCTCCATCCCTGGGACCATCCCCGGTCCGGCCGACGGGCCTGTGCCATGCCCTGCTCCAGGTCCGGCTCCGCGTCCTCCCGGTGTGGGGCGACCTGGCGCGGCGGGTGCGATTCCAAACGGAGCTGTCGGACCGGCCCCGCCGGTTCCCGGTGCGCCCGGCCCCGGCCTGACTAGAGATCCTTCCACGGGTCGGATGGTCGAATTGGTCGGTGTCTCCCCAGGCCGGGCTGGATCGCCGCTCGTGCCATCGGGCGTGGATAACGTTGCGGCCTGCTGCGGGCGCATCATCAGCACGGCAACACCGGAGTCGGCAAACAACAGTTGCGGCGCGCTCAGTTCCGGTTCGCGGGCTTTCTCTTTCTTTCGATAGAGCGGCCAGAACAGCGGAGTGGTGAACTCGTACTTGGCCGTGTTCAAGCCCGTGAAGACGTCGCGCGCCTTGCCGTTGAAGTCGATCACGGCGAACTGCGCGGACTTAGAGTCGGGCCACTTGTTGTCCGGTGACGTGATCCTGTTCTTGGCGTCGGTGATCAGCGTCTTCAAATTTTCGGGCGACTTGTTGTCTCGCGACGTGCCATAGCGCGACCACGACGTGCGACTGAGTGCCAGCAACACGAACAGCACGATCATCACCAAGCCGAACTTTTCGCCATGATTCATGAACAACGCTTTGAAATCGATGCTCTTGAGCTTTTTCACGATTGGATTCCTTTGCTCAGTGACCGCGCTGACGTCATCGTCCCGAGACTGAGTTCGCAAATGTCACGACAAATCAAAGTCATTATCAACATGTGCCAATCACAGTGCCTTAGCCATTGCCTGATGGTGCGGGCACCTTGGGAATGACATCCGGCACCGTCCCTGTACCGCCACCATTCGGGGCCGGTTGCACTGGTATCGCGGGCACGGCGGGACTTGCTGATGGGATCGTTCCCGATGCGGGTCCATTTTGCCTGGGGTCTGCTGTCGGAGCGGACGGTTTGGTAGCGTCGACCTGAGGAGCCGTCGCTGCGGCAGGGGCTGGAACGGCGGGTGCCACGGCCTCGGGTTTCACTTCTTTGTACAGCGTGATGATCCCACAGATGGCGACCCGTGCCATGAACGGATCCTGGAGGGCGGCGTCGAGTGCCGCGGCTCCGGCCGCAGCCTGACTGGCCGCATTTGGATTATCGTTGGCTGCACCTTCACGCGAAGGGTCGCTTTCGCCGCCCGAGTTCAGCGTGGGAAAGCCTTGCGGACCGGCACCCGGTCCCATGCCCGGACGTCCACCACCAGCGACAGGCCCCATTCCCCCGGCACCGCCACCACTCCGACTGTCAATATCGTTGTCGTGCAGGCGGACCATCTGGACTCGCAGAATCTCCACCGGCCAGGCCGACTTTTCACTCGCGGACAATTCGGCGATCAGACTGGGAATCTTCCGATGATCCATGATCACGGTCATATAGAATCCGCGCGTCTTGTAGGGAAGGGCCGCGTCATCGTCGATGTATCGTCGCACGGAATTCGCGGCGGCTCCTCCGCCGGGCGCTCCCGGTCCGCCGAGCCCCGGAGCACCCGGCCCCGGACCGCCTCCGCCATGAGCTACCGTCGGGCCAGCGCTCATGCCACCTCCCATGCCACCCCCCATGCCACCGCCACCACCACGGCTCGAACCTGAACCGTCGTCACCCAGTTCTTCCTTATAGTCGAAATCGGCGGACGCCAGTTGACCGCTGCGATTGCCACCTTCACCGCCACCCGAACTGCCGCCAAATCCACCGGGGCCGCTCATCATGCCACCACCACCGCCACCACCGGGGGCTCCGGCCGGCATTCCTCCGGCACCGGGACCGCTGGGAGTGGTTCCCCCGGCGGATTTCCGCTGACTGGAGGGTTCTCCACCATGCAATTCAAACTTTTCAATCACATGAATTGAGGCATCGCCACGCTGCGCATCCGGTCCACCGTTGACATCGACGATGGCGCGCAACAGCGATTCCACCAACCACAAGTCTTCTTGGGCATCCCACATGTCCGCTGCGGAAGGCGCGAGTGTTCCCCACGTCCGCTGGGGCAGAACCCGTTCGTCCTGACCAAAGGAGACGATGCCGGAGCCATCCAACTGATTGAAAGGGCGGACCGACTCCCAGACCCGCCGCACATCGAACCCATAGGCCACCCGGTAGTTCTCGCGCCCGGCCAGTTGGATATCTCCGCGGTAGCCGTTTAGCCATGCGAACGGAGCCACCGCCTCGGGCCACATCATGCGGCTGCGCTGACGTTCCCAGAGCAGGGCCTTGGTGTAAATGACCGCCCGATCCTGCTCAGTGTTTCTCGCCGCCAGCTTCGCCGTCCAGTCGTTGTTGGGGATTTCGCCGGACGGGATCTTCCCAAAGGCCTCGTCCACCGTCTTGGTCCGCGTGGCGATCGTGGCGGCCAGCGAACCGGTGGCCATCCACCAGCCGGTGATTGTCATCAAGATGCCAACCCCGAGCAGTATCCAGAACTTTTGTTTCAAGATCGGTTCGAGTCGTTCCATGATGGCTGCCTTGTCTGCAAATCAGATTTGTGAACAGGTGACGTGGGATGTCGTGACCGCGTGGAATGCCAGGCCAGTTACCGGGGTGGCCCCTGTGCCGCACCGGGTACGGCCCCACCGGGGACCGCCTGACCTGGAATTGCCGGCGGCGTTGAATGAGCGGCACCGGGCACCGCTCCGGGTGGAGTCGTCAGCGCCCCGGCAGGCGGCTGGCCGATGGCCGGGGCCACCGGAGCGGCGGGCTGTGCCTTGCGGTTTGCGACCGGTGTTGGTTGCCAAGCGAACTGAACCGTGAAGAGCTGCTGGGGAATCTTGATCGGCTTGCTCGGTGCCTTGCCGTCGTCCGCCAATACTGGCCGACCTCCCGCAGCGCCCGGCGGCAAACCACCCAGACCGGGAACCACACCGGGGCCGGGGCCTCCACCAGGTCCGAAGCCCCCGGGGCCTGGTCCAAACGCACCGGGACCACCGCCGCCTCCGAAGGGCCTGGGCCGGCCCGGCTGGTCGATCGGATTTCCATTGGGATAGAAATCAATGAAGGCGGGTGAGGTCGAATCCAGGATTGTGGCGTGGGAGATTCCGATCATGCGCACGGGGGTTTCCACCATGCCTCCATTGGCATCCGGCCGAGTGACCGTCCATTTCTGCAAATCCTTCAGCAGGGTGTTGATGACGAAATTGGTTCCCTGCCCGAGAGCGGGATTTTCCTTGTCGTCGTGGTAATGCACACAATTCAGCGTGAAGACATACCCGGGCCCCTTGGGGGCGTTCGTTTGATCTTCCGGGGCCATGTAACCCTTGACCTGCTCGGCCGACGGACCCGTGAATGCACCGTACCAGGCACCCAAGTCGTCATGCTTCTTGCAGGTCATGCTCCGAACCGTGATCCGGTTCATCCGCTTAATCTCGGTTTCATCGAGTTGCTTGCCCACGTCGCGCGGCAGGCACTCATCAACCGCCTTGTAGACTTCCAGCCAGTTTTCCCGCGTTTCGAGCATCCCCACCAGCTTCTTGCCGGCGGTGCGCAGCTCTTCATTCTTCGTCTCTTCCTTTAGATAACTCCCCTGCAATCCCTTGGCTTCCTCTTCGATTCCCTTGGCGGCGGCTTCCTGTTCACCGAATCGGGCTTCGCTGACGGATTGCCAGACCGCGCCATATCCCGCGGCCGACATCGACAGGCCGACCAGCAGCGAGGCCGCGGAGGCCACCGCCCACGGCTTCTTGCGACGCACTTTTCGGGCGGTCGCGATTTCGGGTGGCAAGAGCGTGGTGTGGATGTCCGTCAATTTCAGCGTTTGCAGCGCCAGACCATACGGCACGCAGAAGGTCAGCAGGTTGTCCTGAAACAGCGGCGCGTTCAGCACGTGATCGCCCGCCAACCCCTTGAAGCTGTCGACCCGCTCGACCTCGTATTGCAGATTCTGCTGCAGGAACTTTTGCAGTCCCGCCAGCCGGAATCCGTTCCCGACGCCGATCAGGCGACCGATCTTGGCACTGCGGTTGACGCTGGAAAAGAAGCCGATCGAACGCTGGATTTCGGCCACGTAGTCGTTGAACACCGGACGCAGCGCCTGGAACACGGCGCGTGGATCGGGGGACTTGGTGGCGTTGCACTTCAGGTGCTCGGCCTTGGCAAACGTCAGCTTCATTTCCTTGGTGAGGGCGCGGGTGAAGTGATTGCCACCCACCGGCATGTTGCGGATCCAAATCTTGCGACCGTTGGTCACCATCAACGTCGTGTTGTCGCAGCCCATGTCGATCACGACCGAATACTCTTCGGAATCCTCGCGGGGGGCGCCCAGACGGATTCCCATCCGGTCGTAGCACAGGAAGTTGTACAGCCCCAGAGGCGCGATCTGGACGACTTCGATCTCGACCTTCTTGGCTAGGAACGGCCGCATATGTTGCTGGACCTGCTCGCGCTTCATGGCGAACAACCCGACCTCGCCGTCCAAGATGAAACCGCTCTCTTCAATGCCGCCGCCGAGCGTCTGGAAATCCCAGATCACCTCTTCCAACGCAAACGGGATTTGCTGACGGGCCTCGTACTTCACGATTTCCCGGACTCGGGACGACTCGACCGGCGGCAGTTGAATGAACTTTGCCAACGCGGTTTGACCCGGCAGGCTGATGGCGACCAGATCCGAAGAGACTTGGTTGCGGGACAGAAAGGTGTCCAACGCTTGCCGGATCAATTCATCGGGAACAGCATCGGGTTGGCTGAGCAACTTGGGATGAGGAACGTAGTCGAAGGCGACCGCCACCACCTGCTGGGCCGCCTCGGCGTACCGCAGCTTGATGGCCTTCAGCCCCGCCTGACCGATCTCAATGCCCCATGCCGATTGAGCGTCTGCCATGATCGTAAATCTCCGTGAGTCCGGAAAAGTTCCAACGATCCCCGTACGGAAACCCGCTGGAGCTGACCCTTCAACCTGTTGAATACTTGAAATCCCGCGACGTGAACTGCAGCGGACAAGCAAGCGACCGCATTCGATGTGAATCCCGCGAAGACTGGTGAGTTTCGTGAATGGCCGAATTCCCCGAGAACAAACCGCAAACCTTCCGCCGACCACCGGCCAATCAGTCACATTCTAATTCGTAAGAGCAAACTACTTGCGGTCTAACGCGAAGTCAACCAGCCGATTCCCGCGGCGGTTCCACTTTCCCGCCCGATCTCGCAAATGTTGTCTCCGCCCATCGGATCTGACCACCGGACCCAACGACCGCAATGACAGATGCTTGGCCTGCTCGGTGGAATCCAACCGATCGGCCGATTCCACCTAACGTGAACAACTGGCAACCGTTCGACGTGATGCGCTGCCGGGAAGTTCCGAAATTCTTTTCGTCTGGTGGAATCGCCAGTCTGGGGACCGACTTCCTTCGTCGTTATGATCGTTCCCAGACCCACGGTCGCCCCACATCATAGAACTTGGATTCCATGAGCCTGCAAGACATCGTCATCCTGATCCCCAGCCACAGCCTGGAAGATTTCCCCACGGAACAGACGGACAAGCCCGCCGCCAGCCTGTTGAATGCGTTCGCGGTGGCGTGGCATCCCGCGTTGCTGGCGAGCGGTGAAGTGCTCCCCCGATGGCGTCGGGCCGACGAACCGTCGGCCGTGAATGCCACGCAACTGATCTTCGTCCCGACGGTGTGCGACGACTGGCTGCCGCACGGTTGGGTCGAGGAGGCTCGCACGGCCGGCGCGACCGTCATCTCGGGATTTCATGAACGCGCCGAAATGGAAGCGGTTGCACTGACGGCGCTGCCTGAACCGGTTGCAGTCGCGCCGGACTTGGTGGCTGACTTCTATTCGCTCGGGTTTTGCTGGCTGCAGGTCGAACTGCTGTCGCGTCACATGCGCAACTTCAGCAATGTCGACGAAGGCCGCATGCATGAGAAAGCGATCGCCGCCGCGCGGGCCGCCGTGGCCGATGATCGCGAAACCGCTCAAGCCCATTTGCGGGGCTGCTTCGAACTGCTGCTGGAAGCGCGCGAGCGGTTCTATCCCGTCGAGTGCTACCTGATCGATCTCTGCCTGACCTTCAACGATCTGGCCACCGACAAATTGATCGAGGAATTGGGACGGGACGTCCCGATGAGTCTGCTGGCATCCGCGGTGGACATGGAGGCCCTCATCAAGAAGTCGCCGGAGTTGCGCGACGCGCTGGTGGCCGCCTGCCATGCCCAGCGCGTCTGCCTTGTTGGCGGAGAAGAACGCGAGACTCCGTTGCCGCTGCTGCCGCTCGAATCAGTGCTCCATCAGTTCGTGCGCGGACGCCAGCGCTGGATGGACATGGTTGGCCAGTCGCCGGTGGTGTGGGGCCGCCGCAAGTTCGGACTCACTCCTCCGCTGCCCCAGTTGCTGGTCAAGCTGGGATTCAAAGCCGCCCTGCACGTGGTCCTGGATGACGGCATCTATCCGGATCACGAGTACACCAAGCTCCGGTGGCGCGGCAGCGATGAAACAATCATCGATTCGCTCAGCCGCATTCCGCTCGCCGCGGACAGTCCGTCGAGTTACCTGCGGTTCCCGGTGCGGATGGCCGAGTCGATGGATCATGACCAGGTGGCGGGGTTGATCTTTGCCCGCTGGCCGGACGTCACGGCCCCGTGGTACGAGGATCTGCGGCGTTCACAAAAGTATGCTCCCGTGTTGGGACGGTTCGTCACCCTGCAGCATTTCTTCGCGTCGACGGAACAGCCCGGTCAACTGAGCACGTATCAACCGAACGAATACTTTCCGCCGAACCTGATTCAAAGCGTCGCCCGCCGCGAAGCCGATCCGATCAGCCGGTATGCCGACCATGCGCTGCGCCGCCGCCGCTTCGACGCCGCTCTCTGGTGCCGCAACCTGTCACGGGCCATGTTGAAGCAGGCTGTGGACCTGCCGGAATCGACTCAGGCGGAGCGAGACCTTGAGGCCGCCGTACCCGATGCAGAACCGGCGGCAATCACGCGTGCGAACGAAGTTGTCGCATCAGCCGAAACAAACTGGCCGCGCGAGGTGTCGCGACTCGTCATGCATGGTTCCGGTCAGCGACGCGGATTCCTGCTGGTGAACTCGCTGTCGTGTACCCGGCGAGTCTGCGTGCCGTTGCCAGGATTGAAGTCGCTTCCCGCCATCGCCGGGCCGATCAAGGCCGCTCATGTCGACACGGCTCACCCGGAAAACTCAGTCGTGGTGGTCGAGCTTCCGGGAGCTGGATATGTCTGGATTCCCGAGGACGAGCGAGCCGCTGTGGCTCCCGCCAGCAAGCCATCATTGGTCGATGACGGAGTGCTCAGAACCGAGTGGTTTGAAGTCGTCATCAACGAGCAGACCGGCGGCATCGGACACATTCGCCTGCACGAGCAACGTGCCAAGCGGCTCAGTCAGCAACTGTCGTTTCGCTTCCCCCGCGAACGGACGATCGGGACGGGCGATGAAGCGATCAAGACCCAGTATGCCGAGATGCGATGCACTCGCCTTGAGATCACCGCCCGCGGTCCGGTCCGCGGCGAAATCACCACCGCGGGCGAAATCGTCGATCAATCGAACGGCGAGCGACTCGCCACATTCCGCCAGGTGACTCGTGTCTGGCGGGCGCGGCCCATCGTCGAGATTGAAGTCGAGTTGAGTGATCTCAAGATCCCCGATGGCGATCCCTGGAACAACTACTTCGCCTCCCGGTTCGCATGGAGCGACAGCTCCTCGGCCGTCACGCGCAGCATTTTTCACACGGCCCAGGGATTCGGCAGTGAACGCTTTGAGACGTCGGACTACATCGAAGCCGCGTCCGATGCCGAACGGCTGACGATCGTGCCGCACGGTCTCCCCTTTCACCGCAAGACCGGCGCGCGGATGGTCGACTCGCTGTTGGTCGTCGCCGGTGAAACGCGCCGCCAGTTCAAGTTCACCATCGTGGTCGATGCCGCGTTTCCGCTCGAAGCCGCCTGGAACGCGACGACGCCCGTCGCCGTGATTCCCACCGAAGTCGGCCCGCCGCGCGCGGGAACCACCGGTTGGTTCTTCCGTCTCGACGCACGCAACGTGCAATTGACCCGAGTGCTCGACCAGATCGATCCATCCAGCGACTCGCTCGCCACCGGCGATGGCGACACCATGCCGCTCCCATCCGGACCTGCGTTTGCCGTGCGGTTGATCGAGACCGAAGGCCGGGCCAAGCGAGTCCGATTGCAAACGTTCCGCCAGCCGATCTA
Source organism: Planctomycetota bacterium (assembly GCA_031372385.1). GTDB lineage: Bacteria > Planctomycetota > Planctomycetia > Planctomycetales > Planctomycetaceae > Schlesneria. Next base: position 12,462 of record JANMLE010001333.1, read on the forward strand.
CGCAAGAAAACGAGACTTCCTCGGTCAGACGCTGACGGAACTCGTGTTGGAAGGCGACGCCGTCCTGGTCGACATGGGTGCCTTCGAAGTTGTGGATGTCGAACTCCGCTTCGGCCAGTCCTAGTCTCTTCAATTTGCAATTGTCAATTTGCAATTTGCAATCGTCCGTCTTCAATCTGCCCCGCTCCGCTTCAACTCCCGAGTCCCCTTTCATGTCTCTTTGGTCCACTCTTCGCGGTCACGCTGAACAGCGCGAGATGTTTCGCCGGGCGGTGCGGCGCGGGCGGTTGTCGCAGTCGTATCTGTTCGTCGGTCCCGACGGTGTGGGAAAGCAATTGTTCGCGCGCCGGCTGGCCCAGTGTCTGCTCTGTCGTGAGGCGGGTGGCGATGAACTCGAAGCGTGCGGCGAATGCTCGGGCTGCCGCCCATTCTTGGCGGGGAACCATCCCGACTTCCTGTTTGTCGAGCGGGTCGAAGGCAAGCGAGAACTCTCCATCGATCTGATCGCCGGCTCCAAGGAACGCCGGGGACAGGAGGGGTTGTGTCACGACCTGTCGTTGCGACCGCTGGCCGGGTCGCGCAAGGTCGCCATCGTCAACGATGCGGACACCATGAACGACGAGAGCGCCAACTCGTTTCTGAAAATGCTCGAAGAACCGCCCGAACGGGCGATGCTGATGTTGATCGCCTCCAACCTCGACGCTGTGATCCCGACGATCCGCTCGCGCTGCCAATTGGTCCGGTTCGCGCCGTTGTCGAGGGACGATGTCGCAGCGCTGTTGATCGAACAGGGGCTGGCCCCGTCGGCGGACGAGGCCCGGATCGCCGCGGCCCTCTGTGACGGAAGCCTGACGATTGCCCGCCAGTTGCTCCGTCCGGAACTCCGCGACTTGCGATCGACGTTGTATTCCTCACTGTCTCAAAGCAGTTTCGGCGGCTTGAGTCTGGCGAAGAGTCTGCTCGAAGTGATCGACACCATCAGCGCGGACACACCCGAGCAGCGGGTCCACGCCAACTGGCTGATTCGGTTCGCCGTCGAGTTCTATCGTTCGGCACTGCGGTTCCTCACTCAGGGCACAAACTTCGTCCGCGGTGATGCCGGCGCGATCCCCCAAGCGCACGAATGGGCGTCCGCGTTGGCGACCCGCACCGAACCAATCGAGTTGATCGGCGCTCTGATAGAACGTTCCATCAACGCGACCAGCCACATCGAACAGAATGCCCCCGTCGCCCTGACGTTGGAGACACTGCTGGACGATCTCGCGCGGATGTCGCGCCCGGCAGAAGTCCGACGATCTTAGGATTTGTGCGTCTTCTACGTCCGAGAATGGCTGGAGAGACTCAGTGATCTTTCTGCCTCTCTCTTTCTGTCTCCTTCTTCCTCTTCCGGCAAAGCGGGGAGACAGAAAGAGAGAGGCAGAAAGATGAACATCGAGGAAGACTTGGCGAACTCTCGGCAGCAAACAATACACAGCCCCGTTACTTCGGCGCGGGCTTGGTCTTTTGTCGCGTGATCTCGCGG
>JANMLE010001357.1:0-1458 GCA_031372385.1 Planctomycetota bacterium
GCCGGGATCTTGTCGGCGACCGGGCCCAGCAGATGTTGTTGAAGGTAACTGGTCATCAGCGAAAAGAGATGCCTGTTCGTGTTGCGGCCTTCGGAGATCGAATGCGATCGGCCGGGGTACGGCATGACGCTGAACGGCTTGTTGTGGGCGATCAGTTCGTTCATCAGTTTTTCCGTCCCCTGGTAATGGCAGTTGTCGTCGCCGGTGCCGTGGATCAATAGCAGGTTCCCCGCCAGTTGCGCGGCGTGAGTCAGCGGCGAGCCGTTGCGGTAGCCCTCGGCGTTGTCGGTCGGCAGGCCCATGTACCGTTCCTGATAGATGGTGTCGTACAGCAACTCATCGGCGACCGGAGCGATGGCGATCGCCGTGCGGTACAAATCGGGATGACGAAAGATCGCGTTCAAGCTCATGCTGCCGCCGCCGCTCCAGCCCCAGACGGCAACCCGCTGCGCGTCGACAAACGGATGCCGCTGCAACAGCACGCGCACCGCGGCGGCCTGCTCCTTTGAAGCGAGAATGCCGATCTGCCGGTACACGCATTTCCGCCAGGCCCGGCCGCGCGGCGACATCGTGCCGCGGTTGTCGATGCTGGCGACCAGGCACCCCTGCTGGGCCAGCATCAGGTGCCACAATCCGCGCGAACCCTGCCAGGCATCGCGCACCGTCTGGCCATGCGGCTCGCCGTAGACGTGGATCAACAGCGGGTGCTTCTTGTTCGGATCGATCTGCGTCGGCTTCACGGTCCAGGCGTCCAATTGGATGTTGTCGCCAATGTCGAGTCGCACGAATTCGGTCGGCGGGAGCGTGAGCTTGGCCAGCGCATCCCGCAGCTTCGTGTTCGTCACCACGGAGCGCACGACCGAGTGATCGGCGAGTTTGATCAACTCGATCACCGGCGGCGTGTTGAATGTGGAATACGTGTGAAAGGCCCAGTCGGCATCGGGCGACATGTTGTACGAATGCCAGCCCGGTTGATCGCGCGGCGTCAGGCGTTCGGGCGGACCGCCACCGAGTCCCGTGCGGTACAGATAACACTGCGTCGCGTTCTCGGGGGAGGCGGTGTAATAGAGTTGGCCGCGTTTCTCATCGACCGCTTCGATCTTCACCAGATCGAAGTCGCCGGGCGTGATCGGCGTCAGAGATTTGCCGTCCGTTCCGGCGACGTACGCATGACGCCAGCCGTCCCGTTCGCTCAACCACAGAAAGCTGCGGCCGTCGTTCAGCCAGCGCACGGGGTTCTCATTTTCGAGCCACGCGTCGTCGGTTTCCGTGAGGATCGTCTGAGTCGCTCCGGTCTGGGGATCGGCCAGCAGGACAAGGTTGCGGTTTTGCAGCCGGTTGAATTGATGCAGGGCAAGTTGCCGTCCATCGGGCGTCCATTCCACGCGCGCCACGTAATGGTTGCGCGGGTCGCCGGGGACATCGAGCCATCGCACGTCGCCACCGCCCGCCGCGACG
>JANMLE010000647.1:0-1273 GCA_031372385.1 Planctomycetota bacterium
CGAGACGTACGCATATTTCCCGACGATCGTCACCGCGCGGGCACCGTTGAGTTGTCCCTGGGGATTGAAGACCACGGCCGGTTCCAGAAAGTTGTTCGTCGGATTGCCGTCGAGCAGCGTCCCCGCGCCGATCAGGATCAAGCCGTCGTACAGATCGGTCGCGTAGATGTACGCATACAGGGGATGCACGGCGGATTCGTGATTCTCCGGCAGGTGTGTCCGCGTCGGGTCGGGGGCGATCGTCGTCGGAGCGGTCACGGACGTCGCATACCGGGAGCGCACATGGAACCGCTGCCCCAGCGGTGAAACAGGCGCCGTCGAGAACCGCTGCGAGAAGCCCTTGTTGTCGATGAAGGCGATGTCGAACACGCGGATGCCCCCCTCGCCGCACGCCGCGTACAGGTATTCGCCGCGGGCCAGCAGACTGAGAATCTCCGGCTTGTTCAGCGGGTTGAGGATCGCGTCGCCGATGTCCCGGCCGGGATGACGTGCCGCGCGCAGCAGATGATCGTTGTCGCAGTGCTTCCGGTGCCGGTTCGGATAGACGATCTGATGCAGCGAACTTCCGATGACCGTCTGCGGCTCATCGCGTTCTGAGACCTCGACCCCATACAGGCCGTGCTTGCCGGCACCCACCCAGCAATAGCGGCCGATGAAGTTCATGAAGTTCGTCCCCTGCATCAAGAGCTGGGCCAGTTGCGCGTTGTTGTCGTTCTGCGGAGTCAGATGGCATTCGCCGCAGGACTTTGTCTCACCACGGCCGCGCACGGTGTGGGGCACGTTCGTGCTGAAGGCGATGCCGCTCATTCCTTCGGACGAAATCGTCTGCTGCTGGGTGTAGACGGATTCGCGGTTCTGGTTGTACGACGTCACATGCACCGCGCAGGACGACCGCGCCGGACCGATCCGGTTTCCGGTCACGTTGCCGTCGTGGGCCAGCATGTAGATGTCCTCGCGCAGCGTCTGGAAGTTGTATGAGACCTGGTTGCGGGTGACGTCCCCCTCATTGTGCAGCGAGGGCATTTTCTTATTGGCCTTCTGCGGCAGATGGCAGCCATAACAACTCGGGTTCCAGGACGAGTGGCAGGCGATGCAACTGATCTTCTGCGAACTGTGGGCGCACTTCTCGTCCGCTTCGGGCAGATTGCCCCAGGCCATCTCACCGGTCTTCGACCACCGGACCGTCTTCGCCAGGGCCGACAGCGCGTTGTAATCGGGATGCTTGGGGTTGATCGTGTCCGCGACCTGCTTGATCTCCCAACTGAGGTCCGGT
>JANMLE010000650.1:0-2655 GCA_031372385.1 Planctomycetota bacterium
CGAGACGTACGCATATTTCCCGACGATCGTCACCGCGCGGGCACCGTTGAGTTGTCCCTGGGGATTGAAGACCACGGCCGGTTCCAGAAAGTTGTTCGTCGGATTGCCGTCGAGCAGCGTCCCCGCGCCGATCAGGATCAACCCGTCGTACAGATCGGTCGCATAAATGTACGCATACAGCGGATGCACGGCGGATTCGTGATTCTCCGGCAGGTGTGTTCGAGTCGGATCGGGGGCGATCGTCGTCGGGGCAGTCACGGATGTCGCGAAGCGGGAGCGCACGTGGAACCGCTGCCCCAGCGGTGACACCGGCGCGGTCGAGAACCGCTGCGAGAAGCCCTTGTTGTCGATGAAGGCGATGTCGAACACGCGGATGCCCCCTTCGCCGCACGCCGCGTAAAGGTATTCTCCGCGGGCCAGCAGACTGAGAATCTCCGGCTTGTTCAGCGGGTTAAGGATCGCGTCACCGATGTCCCGGCCGGGATGACGTGCCGCGCGCAGCAGATGATCATTGTCGCAATGCTTCCGGTGCCGGTTCGGATAGACGATCTGATGCAGCGAACTTCCAATCACCGTCTGCGGCTCATCGCGTTCCGAGACCTCGACCCCGTACACGCCGTGCTTGCCGGCCCCGACCCAGCAGTAGCGGCCGATGAAGTTCATGAAGTTCGTCCCCTGCATCATGAGCTGGGCCAGTTGCGCGTTGTTGTCGTTCTGCGGAGTCAGGTGGCATTCCCCGCACGACTTGGTTTCGCCGCGGCCCCGGACCGTGTGGGGCACGTTGGTGCTGAAGGCGATGCCGCTCATCCCTTCGGACGAAATCGTCTGCTGCTGGGTGTAGATCGATTCGCGGTTCTGGTTGTACGACGTGACATGCACCGCGCAGGACGACCGCGCCGGACCGATCTTGTTTCCCGTCACGTTGCCGTCGTGGGCCAGCATGTAGATGTCCTCGCGCAGCGTCTGAAAGTTGTACGAGACCTGGTTGCGGGTGATGTCCCCGTCATTGTGCAGCGAGGGCAGTTTCTTGTTGGCCTTCTGCGGCAGGTGGCAGCCGTAACAACTCGGGTTCCATGACGAGTGACAGGCGATGCAACTGATCTTCTGCGAGCTGTGGGCACACTTCTCGTCCGGTTCTGGCAGATTACCCCAGGCCATCTCACCGGTCTTCGACCACCGGACAGTCTTCGCCAGCGCCGACAGCGCGTTGTAATCCGGATGCTTGGGGTTGATCGTGTCCGCGACCTGCTTGATCTCCCAACTGAGGTCCGGTTCCACCAGCGAATTCTGGATGACGCGGTTGCCCCGGACTTCGAACCGGCGCTTGCCGAACGGGGTTCGCATCGCCGTCAGATCGCGGCCCGTGACGTTTCGCTGCGGGTGTTCCTCGGCGGCCGGCCCCGACGTGTGCATCTTGGGGATGCCGTGTACCATCTGAACCGCTTTCCGATCGACCGAGCCGTGGCAGTCTTCACAGCGGATCTCGATGGCCGCACGGACCTCGCCGTAGAGCTTCGTGTTTCCATGAACGTCCTGAACGAAGTGGCAATCGACGCAGTGCATCCCCTTCTCCAAGTGGATGTCGAGCAGATGGACCGGATTGCCCTTTTCCCTTTGCCGCAGGTTCTCTTCCAGTTCCTGAAGCTCCTGAAGTGTTCGCTCATCGCGGTTGCGGTGCAGGTCGCGTGCGTGCAGCGTGTGATCGATGGCGACCTGCCGCTGTTGGGCCGAGGGATCGGGAATCCTGTTTCCGAAGTGGTCGAGGTGGTTCCCCTCGCGGTCCTTTTTGAAGACCGCCTTGAAGACCCAGCCATGACTGTGAAAGTCGGCGAAGTGCGACTTGCGCAGCGACGGATTCAGCTTCGAGATGTCCCGCAGAAAGTTCGGGTCCGCGCTATTGCCGCGGGCCGCGATGTCGTTCGGATCGTTCATGTGGGCCTGCGTCGCTTCCTCCGAGGTGAGAATGCGCTCCGCGTTCGGGTACATGAATTCGGCGTCGGTTTCCTGGTCCCACCACATGAACCCGAGGTAACTGTTCATGACCGTGGTCCCCGGATGAATGTGGCAGACGATGCACTGGCTGGAGGGGACTCCGGTCACGAAACGGTGAGTGACCGGATGACCGGGTTCATCCTTGGGGATCGTCGGGTCGACCCGTTTGACGAGATCGTCGACCGCGGAGTGCGCGGTGCCGGCATTGCCGTACTTGGCCCACGGCCCGGAGTTCACCGGCGACCGGTCGTTCGCATAGACCATGTGGCACGATGTGCAGCCGCTCGACCGGTAATCTCCCGCGTGATCGTTGGTGCCGAGAAAGTTCAGCGTCGGATCGAGCAGCCGGGTCTTCTGCAAACCGATGAAGACCGGATCGGTGCGGTTCAATGTTCCCAAGCCGCGGTTGCTCAGCCGTTGCCGCGGCTTTCCGTTGAGTTCCAGTGTTTCGGGAATCCCGATCTCGGGAGCAAACCGGCCGCCCCGCTCGAAGATGCGGAGGATGTTTCCCGGCTGGCTGTTTTCGAACCGCGGCAACGGATCGAGAAACGGCAGGATTCCCTTTTTGGCGGTCTCTTCCGGAGTCGGCGCGGGAACGGTTTGCAGCCGCTGCGGCGTCCCGTTCATCGAATAGCTTTCGCCGTAGCGCGCCCACTTGTTGGG
>JANMLE010001395.1:0-5332 GCA_031372385.1 Planctomycetota bacterium
CTCCGTCGTGTTGATCAACCCACGCACAGCAGGCGGTCGAGATCGTGAACCCCGGCGGCACCGGAAACCCGGCGCGAGTCATCTCCGCCAGGCTCGCCCCCTTCCCGCCGAGGATCTCAATGCGCGCCGGCTCACCGTGGGAATCGACGTGCGAATCGCCGTGAACAGCGCCCATTCCAAACGGGAAGACCAACTGTTCGGGAATGTGATTGGGAGTGGAGTCGTTCACGGCGGACCGGCCCCCAGGCAGACGATCCGGCCGCGATCCGTGGCGATGTAGACGCGCCCTTTCAGTGCAACTGTCGGCAGGATGGCTTCGCCGTATTCGTCGGCAACCAGTTCTGCGACGAGCGGCTTGTTGTCGATCGGCTCGGTTCGCAGAAATGCGCCGTCGACAACGCGATGCACGGCGACCTGTCCCGCTTGGGGAATCAACACGTGCTGACCGTCGACGATCGGACTGCCAACCGGCACATCCTCTAAACACGCCTGCCACAACCGGATTCCCGTGATTGCGTCGAGTGCGGACAACGTCGCGCGTGAATCGGATGCGGGGTCGTGTCCGGGGACCGGACCGGTGACGGCGAACAACAGGTCGTTGGCCGCGACCGCGACACCCACACCGATTGCGCCGGGGCGCTTGCTGTTGGCCGCCAAACCGGTGCCGACCATCGAGTGATCCCACAACGTCGCGCCGGTCGCCAAGTCGAAGCAGCCCAACTGGTCTTCGCCCGTCCAGACGTAAACGCGCCGCGCATCGAGCGACATCCCCGCGCGGCGCGGCGAACAAACATCACCTCGCGCCAGAGCATTCGGATCGGCGATGGTCAGGCTCCAGAGAATCCGGCCGTCGCTCGTCGACAGACAGTGCAGCATCATGAACTGCGAGTTGCTTTCCCGTTCGATCAGGCACAGCCGGTCACCACATCCCACCGGGGCGACTTCCAGAATCAACCGCGTAAATTTTCGCGACCAAGCCACCCGTTGCGACGACTCGGCGACATCGACATTCAACTTGATGAGCTCCGCCAGCCCGCCGCGCGATCCAAGGGCATAGACCGCACCATCCAACGGCATCAAGGGAGCATTGACCTTGAACGGCGGATCATCCTTCGCGGGATACTGCCACTGGACTTCAAGCACGTCGGGGACGCGCACATCGTCGGCGCTGCCGCCACGATCGCCGCGCGTCCACAGCGGCGGCTCCGGTTCGCCCGGTCGCCCCATGCAACACAGCCCCTGCTGGGCCGTGCCGATGTAGATGTGACCATGCGCGATCGTCGGTGAACTGGAGAATGTCTCACCCGCCCCGAGCGATGCATCCCACACCGGCTTCAATGACGACTTGTCGAGACAGAACAACCGACCCGAAGCCGTCGTGCAGTAGACATGCTTCGAACCGAGTGCCGGTGACGACAGGAGCGGCTCATGCAGGTTGTGCTTGTTCAGCAACTCGCCCGCTGGGGAGACCCGGTACAGGTGTCCATCGCGAGAACCGAAGCAGACTGCGCCACCGGGAGTCGATCCCGAAGCGTCATTCGAGTAGTAACCCGAAGCGTCAGCGCGGGACTCTTCACATACGATCGCACCAAGAATCGCGTCGCCTGTCGCGAACTTCCAATCCACCGCGCGCGTCGCCCGATCGATGCACCAGACTTCACCCACCGGCTTCAATCGTTCGCGCGCGTCCGCCAGTTGTTGTTCGCTGGCACCGTCGTCGATCAGGATCTGCAGCTTCATCGCCAGCAAGTCGGCGGCCGACTGCACGTAGTTGCCGTTCCCGGTCGCGATGAACAGTTTGCCATGTGCGATCGTCGGCGGCGCGAACACCGGATAGGGCGTGGCCAACTTCCACAGCAGCGTTCCCGTCTCGGCCTGCACGGCGCAGACCGCGTTGCCCCCTTCACCCAGTCCGAAGTAGACGACACCCTCACTGACGACCGGCGACGATTCGCAGTCGGCGTACTCGTTCGACGGCAGATGCCACAGCACTCGGGGCTGCCCGGACGGATCGGGGTCGATCGCCAAACAATAAAAGCCATCGCCACCGGCACCGATGAAGACGCGGCCGTCGGCGATCGCGGCGGACGCTTCGACGTGACTCTTCGTGCGGAACTCCCAGCGTCGTTCACCGGTGCGAACGTCGAGACACGTGACCCGCGCGTCTTCGACCTGATGCAGCCCTTCACCACAGACGACCGAGTTCCCCGCCACGACGGGTGAGGAAAACGTCGCGCGGTAGTTCTGCGGTGCATACCGCCAAACCTCGTGGCCAGAGTTCGCGTCCACACAGACGATCGCGCCGCGCCCCTCGGGGGAAAACGGCCCGATGTCGGTCGCCGTCGAAAAGATCACCCGGTCCCCCGTCACAGCCGGAGACGACAGCACGGTTTTGTCGCGCTGGTTGGTCCAAACCACGCCGGGTGCCGTCGGATCGACACCGCCCGGCCCGCGCCCCGAATCCCAGTTCGTCCCTGCGCTGGTGCCGGCCGCCCGCACTCCGGGACTGTTCCCCCGCAGCAAGCTGCCGGGCTCTCCGTACTGCCACGCGACAACGATCGTGGCGACCACACCAAAGAACAGCTTCTGCCGCCAGCAGAACCGCATCAGCTTGACGAATCCCCCCGGCTTGAACGCGGCAAACAGCATGCTGCCGACCCCCAGCAGAATCGCCGGCAGCAGCGCCAGCAATGTCTGCAACGGTCCGACCAGCACGGGAAACACCGCGAGCGTCGGCACCAGTTCGGCAAGGTCGAGCATTTGGGAAACATCCAACGATCAAAGGCGGGACGGCCTGGCAAGTCGCGGACACGCCGTTCACCAACCGGCCGTCTCCGCGGTCGCATTGTATCAACAGGCCGTCTTGAAGTTCATCGTGCGCGGAGGTTGGCAGGGCAAGTGAGTATTTCATTCTGGGGAGCCACGGTCGCATCGTCTTCGGGGTGACTGCCGCGACGCAGGCAGCGCTCCTTGCCCCGGACCAGTATCACGCCTTCACCCTCTTTATTCGCGCTCCCTTTGATTCGCGAGGGAAAAGACTTGATCCGCGCGAATCAAAGGGAGCGCGAATGAAGAGGGCTGTCGATCGAGGATCCTTCACCGCGACTGTGGTTGGCTGAAACAGACCGGCAACTTGGTCTTGCCTCAAACCGGGACTTGCGGCGAGACTACTTTCCGGCACCGACGGGCGCGGGACTCGGTGTGAGTAGTGTCCTGATCGATTCGTGGCGTGTGAGGCGGAACGGATGTCCAGCGTGATCACGGAAACATTGATGGTGGCGAACGACAGGCGATCCGCCGCGACTCCGAAACATCTGGACGAACCGCTTGCGTTCGATTCGTTTCTGCGTCCGCAGGTCTGGGGTGGCGACGCGCTGGCGACGCATCTCGGCAAGACCGGCGCGGGTCAGGGACCGATCGGTGAGTCGTGGGAAATCAGCGGGCTGCCCGAGCATCCCAGCGTGGTCCTGCGGGGGGCGTTTGCCGGCCAGTCTCTGGCGAATCTCTGGCGGTCACGATCATTGGATCTGGTGGGTCGAACGCATCCGTCACCGGTGTTTCCGCTGTTCGTCAAGTGGCTTGATTGCCGGGAATATCTCTCGGTCCAAGTCCATCCAAACGACTCCGTCGCGCGCGCGATGGGACACGTCTGCGGCAAATCGGAAGCGTGGGTCGTCGTCCATGCCGAGCCGTCGGCACGCGTGTTTGCGGGACTCCGCGCCGGTGTGACGCGCGACGAGTTGCTCGCGAGGTTGCAAGCCGGAACAGTCGCCGATTGCCTGCATTCGTTTGTGCCGAAAGTGGGCGACTGCATTTCGCTGCCGGCCGGAACCATCCATTCAGCCGGTGGAGGCGTCGTCTTCGCCGAAGTCCAGCAACCGAGCGATGTGACGTTCCGACTGTTCGATTGGAACCGCGTCGGTCTCGACGGCCAACCGCGCCCACTGCACGTCGACATGGCGCTGAAATCAATCGCCTGGCCCCAGAGCCCCGTGTCTCCCGTCATACCATTGCCGCTGAACTGTCAGCGCGGTGTGCATGGCGAGTTGCTGCTCAAGACATCCGCATTCGAACTGGAGCGTTACACCGTGCGTGAGACGTGGCCGCAACCACACTCGGGCGAAATGACGATCTGGATGGTCCTCGACGGCACCGCCGTTCTGGACAGTGCCGGCAATGCCCCGCACCAGATCCTCGAGCGAGGCTCGACCGTCCTGATCCCCGCCGCCGCGCAGGAAACGCAATGGGCCGCGGCAGACGCCAACAAGCCGTGCCAACTGCTGTGCGTCCGGTTGCCATCGCCATCCAGATGACCGTCGACGGTTGGCAGTCTGCCAACGACTGGCACATCAACAATCAACAATTGTTGCGACCGCTTGGATTCGCGGGCATCCTGGTCGCGTCAGGATTGTTGTCTTCATTTTTCTGCCTCTCTCTTTCTGTCTCCGTCTTCGCACCGGCAAATTCGGGGAGACAGAAAGAGAAAGGCAGAAAGATGAAGTCGATGATCTCCGGATCATCCGTGCAGCGACCAGACATGGATCATTCCGGCGATGTCAGTTGCCGCGACAGTCTTCTGGTCCGGCGAAATGGCGAGCGACGACAGCCAGTCCTTGAACTGGCCGCCGCGCGGGGTGCCGAGCGCCGCCACTTCCTTGCCGTCTTCGATCTGCGTGATCCGCAGCGTTGTGTCGCGGCCGGTCGACAGCATGAACTTGCCGTCGCTCGAAAAACGGATGTCGGTCACTCCGTATTGGTGGCCCGACACGTCGCGCACCAGCGTGCCGGTGGTCGCGTCGAGCAGATGGATCTGCCCCTTGTCGGTCTCGCCCCCCTGGCCCAGCGCGAGCAGTTTTCCATCCGGGGAAATGTCCGCGGCGATCAGGCCGTTGGCGACGAACTTGCGCCAGAGTTGCGAGCCCCCGTACGTCGTGTCGTCGGGCGAGTACTTGGGGAACTGCACCTTCAGCAGGTCCAGCTTCTCGGTGGCGTCGGCCACGTTCCACAGTCTCAACGCTGTGGCGGGGATGTCGAAATCGTCCCGCTTGTAACGGTGCTCGGAAACCAGCGCGGTCTGACCATCCGGCGACAGCGCCGCGGCGACGATCCAATTCCACGGCCGGCCCCTCCAATGCGCGACTTCCTTTCGCGCCGCCAAGTCCCACACGAAGACGTGCGAACTGTTGTCACCACTGATCACCCGCAGGCCGTCGTCGTTGATGCCGAGCGCCTCGACCCAGTCGTGGTGGCCGGCGAAGACATGCGCCGCCGGCTGCGTCTTGACGGGCAGACCCGGTTGATTCAGCGCATCATCCTTGCGTGAACGCTTGGC
>JANMLE010001421.1:0-5167 GCA_031372385.1 Planctomycetota bacterium
GAGCCGGTTGAAGAGGGCTTGGGTGGCGGGCGCTGCTCTTCACTCGCGACGGTCGCCGCTTCCGACCGGGCGTCGAGTCGTTCGAGAAACTCCTCGCTGTCGACACTCGCCGCATGGCGATGTTTGGCGGCCCGTTGCAGGCGGTGGTCGCTGGAGACGACCAGCAATTGCGACGGAGCCGAATGAGCGTCGACAAGGGCTTCGATCAGCGTGTCGGCGTCATGCCCCGGCTCGGCGAACAGAACGCTGATCTCGGCCTGACGGTACTGGCGGTCGAGTCCCAATGGCGCGTCGATGGCATCGAACGCGACGGTGCATCGCACGCGTTCGGCAGCCGTCAACGAGTTGGCCAGCCGCACCAGCAACCGATGCCGCTGGCGCTTCAGGTCACCGGGCGCGTATTTCGCCTGCGAAAGTCCCGCCGCATGCAGCAGGTTGTAGCCATCAATGATGAGGAACAGAGCCGCCGACCGGCCTGAGCCCGCTGAAGGACCGGGGGTCATTTGAGAAAGTCCGGAAGGTAACCGTTGGCATCGTCGGCGGACGGCTGGGGCTGCCCGGCCTGTCGCCGTTGGAATTCTTCGTCGCGCAGTCCCTGATAGGAACCGCTGAAGAGCCGGTCTTCCTTGTCCGCACCGGCCACGATGATCACGGCGGATTCGGAGAGCAGATGCTTGTCCAAGACGTTAATCCCGTAACAGCGGGTCTGGCACAAGCCGCAGCCGACGCACTTGTCGGCCAGAACGACCGGGGCGAGGAATCCCGATTCTTCCACCGGGTTTCCCTCGGCGTCCATTTCGGTGCCGACCCTGGTGAATTCGATCGCGTGGTATCCGGCGTGATGGCATTCGTCGACGCACAGTTGGCAGGCTTCGCGACCGGCGTGAGGAAGACAGGTTTGCAGATTGATCTCCGCCAGGCCGATCCGGCAGACCTTCTTTTCAGCGAGCGGCAAGGCCCGGATGGCTCCGGTGGGGCAGACCTCTCCGCAGGCGTTGCAGCTCGATTCGCAGCCAGCCCAGTTGGCCACGACATGCGGCGTCCAGATCCCTTCGAGTCCCTGCTGAAACCCGATCGGGTGCAGCACGTCATTGGGGCAGGCCTTGTAGCACTCACCGCAGCGGATGCACATCTGCAGGAATTCCTTCTCGGGAACGCTGCCGGGCGGTCGGACGGGACGCCATGCAGCGGGATTGTCGAGATCGGCGCCCCAGACCTTGGTGGCACCGGCGATCCCGAGCCCGCTCGCGACGCCCGAAGCGAGTCCGACTCCCGCCGCCAGGAAGCCGCGACGTCCGAGCGGCGTTTCGTTTGTTGGCGGGTCGTTGAGGACTTTCAACTGCACGAAGTTCCACCGCTCGACGAACTTGATCGCCTGAGTTGGACAGACGCCACCGCACGTCTGGCACTGGGTGCAGTCGGATGTCCGCGTCGTGAAGTCGGGCTTGATGGCGTCGAACGGGCAGATCTCCACGCACTTGTTGCAGTTGATGCAGGTGTCTTCCACCTTGCGTTCGGTGACTCGAAACAGATTGCCCAGCGAAAACACCGCGCCGCTCGGACAGACATAGCGGCACCAGAACCGCGGCTTCAGAAATCCAAGTCCAAGCACCGCGGCAAACAGGCCGATCGAAAAGAAATGTCCGGCGTTCATCGGCGGCACCAGATGCCAACCCCGGCCAAAGCCCGTTTGCAGCGGAGCCAATGTGAAGAGCAATCCGCGCGTGATGACGGGGATCGCGGCGACGAATCCCGACACGAGCACTCCGCACAGCGCCGCGACCATCGTCGCCAGCAGAGCGTAGTACTTGATGTGAACCCACCAGCCATCGTCCTTGACGCGGAACCGTGTGACGCGGGCTCCGATGGACCAGTCGAATAGGTCGATGAGCGTTCCGAGGGGACAGAGGTAGCCGCAGAACCCGCGCGGGATGAAGACGCAGACCAGCAGAATCGCCGCGGCGGACGTCAGGGACCAGACCCAGGAATGCGCCGCCACCGCCGTGGAAAAGCTGACCAGCGGATCAATGATCAGGAACGATTCGGCAGGGAGCAATTCCTTGCGAGCCAGATCTTCGGCATAGTGCGCCGGCCATCCGTCGGCGACCTCGGCCGGCCGCGCCGAATAAGGCCAGCAGACATAGAAGAACATGACCAGAAACGCGAGCAGGCAAACTGATTGAACAACGCGCCGCACCGGCGCAGAGAGCCACGTCGGTCCGATCCGCTTCAGCGTGCGGCGAATCAGACCCGGCTTGCCGGTCACCAGATCCGCGAACCACGACGCCGGAAGCACGCGCCGAGCCGCGCGAACCACGATGCCCTGCCGTGCGGGCTCGCGGCCCTTTTTCGGCTTTCGCAAGAACGGCAGGAAGACGTCGAGTCGCATCGGGGGAGTTCCCGTAGGACAGGTTTCTTACCTGTCCGTGAATCGTTTTCCTGTCCGTCAATCGTGCATGAAAGGAAGGCCGCCGACCCGGCGCGATGCGGGTCGCGGACAGGTAAAAAACCTGTCCTACTTCTGCGCGGCGGCCAGGGCCTTGGCGGTCGCGTTGATGATGGCCTCTGATGTGATCGTGGCGTTGCTGGTGGCGTCGACTCCCTTCACGCTTTGTTTGGAGACGATCTTCCGGGGCGTGTCGGTCATGGCCGAGTAGAACTGCTTTTCGCGGTGCTGGGTGATGTTGACGCTTTCGATTTTCCCGGCCTTCACGGCGACCGCCACTTCCACCGGACCCTCGTAGCCCTGGCTGCTCGACTTGTACGTTCCATTCGGCACGCGGGACGGGTCCGACAGTTCGAACGACTTGATCGCCGCGACGTTCGCATCGGCGCGGTTGCGGTTCTTGAGCAACCGGCCGGGTGGGTTTTGCGCCGGAACCTGAATGGCCAGGACTCGCTGATAGTACTTCAACGCGTCGTCGTAGCGCCCCACCTGACGGCAGGCATCACCCGCGACCAGCAGGGTGTAGCCTTGCGAGTCTTCATCCTCCATCGCCATCTGAATGGCCTTGTCCGTCTCGCCCATGTCGCCGAGCAACTTGGCGTGCGACATGTTGGACGGGATCTTCTGCAAGAGTTTCTTGGCCTCGTCGTCGAAGCCCAGCCTCCAGTA
This sequence comes from Planctomycetota bacterium, assembly GCA_031372385.1. Lineage (GTDB taxonomy): Bacteria > Planctomycetota > Planctomycetia > Planctomycetales > Planctomycetaceae > Schlesneria. Next base: position 3,116 of record JANMLE010001421.1, read on the forward strand.
GCATTCCGCCAGGATCACCGCCGACCGGGCATATTCGACCGGATCTTTTTCGACACCGACCGCCCGATACCAGAAGGCGGAACGGCCGTAGTCCTCCAGCAGGTTGTGGTACATCCCGGCGAGCGTGAGCATGTTCCGCTCGCGCTTCTCCGGGTCATCCTTGTGCAGCGTGACCAGTTGGTGCATCAGCTTCACCCCCTCCTTCCACCGGCCGGGATTCGGGTTGACCACGTCCCACAGGTACTGGCCGACATTCTTCTGGTTGTTCCATCCTCCCGGAGGCGCTCCCATCGGCCAGTTCAAGTCCAGCGACTGCGGAGGATTGAGCGGTGTCGACTTGAACCAGTCGGGCGGTGTCTTCCCGAGCTTGTCGATCAGTGCATCCAGTTCCGCACGCGAACCGCCCCCGTTGGACGACCCCTTCGCTTTCGTCGTGGGCCGCGTCTGCGCGTCGGCGGTGGGAAGCGCGACTCCCGCCAGCAGGACCAGTGACAGGCAGCGAAGAAGATTGTTCGGCATGCTCAGACGACTCCTGAGTTTGATGTCGGTAAGTCGAGGGCTTCGTCAACGATGGACGCAGCGGTAGCCACGATCGCCAGACCGTGGGATTTCTATCTCAGTTTGCAATCTGCCCACGCTCTGGCGAGCGTGGCTACAACCCCAATTCCGAACGTTGACGGAGCACTGGCGCGACGCCGCGCCCTCCCGAAATCGCCGTGTCCAATGTCACGTGACCGCAACCGCGGGGAATCCCGGCGTCCGCAGTACGTCACCCGACTTCAACACGAGGAACGCATCGACTCGGGACAGGCTTCGCACGAGCGACATGGTTCGTTCGGCACCCAGCACCATCGCCGCGGTACTGACCGCGTCGGCCTGCAGGCCACTGGGGGCGACGATGCTGACGCTGGCCAGTTCCAGCGGCGATTGTCCGGTGCGCGGGTCGAAGATGTGATTGCGTGAGAAATCGGCGGTGAATGTGGTTTCGTAATCGCCGGATGTCGCCAGTGAACGGCCATCCAGCGAGACGACGGACGAATACGCATCCGGTTCCCGCGGATGTTGAATGCCGGCAGTCCACGGTTGAGTGTTGGTCTTGCCGCCGTGGCTGGCGATCTCACCCGCGTTGATCAGTGCGTGCTCGATGCCCGCGGCCCGGAGTACGGCCAACGCCCGGTCGGCGGCGAATCCCTGAGCGATGCCGTTCAGCGTGATGCACTCGGCAGGCTTTCGCAGGCGGATGAAGTCAGCCCCGAACTCCACCGCCGTCCAGTCGATGGCCCGCCGCGCGACTTCCAACTGTGCCTCGGTCGGCAGCCGGCCATTGTGCCGGCACTTGGAATGCAGATCCCACAACGGTTGGACGGTGATGTCGAACGCTCCGCCCGATTGACGCGACATCGTGGCTGCGGCCGCGAGAACCTCGATCAGATACGGATGCGGGTCTGCCAGAACCTTGTCCTGATTCAAGCGGCAGACCTGGCTGTCGGCGCGATACAGGCTCATCACCCGCTCGACAGTCTCCAGTTCGGCGAAGGCCGCGTCGAGTGCTCGGGCGGACCGTTCGACCGAGTCGCACACGACCGTCATCGTGACATCGGACCCCAGCCCCCAGCCGCGCCGCGTGACGTGCGACGTCTGTGGCGACCGCAGCGCGGCGTATCCCGTCGCCAACAAACCGCCCCCGATCGAGAGCATCAACATCCGACGCCGAGTGATGGGCATGCGATTTCACCCCTTGAAAACAGGTGGCAAGGCGAGCGGCAGGAATTGGCATACAAGCACGCAGCGCAAGCGAGTTTTCCGACACACTCGCTTGCGCATCGTGCTTGTAGGTGGGTCAGCTTTCACTTGCCGCTCGCCCAAAGACCAGCGGACGACGGAAGAGTACCATCCACCCCGCTGCGCCACCACATCACGCACCCCGCTGCGCCACTACATCACGCACATTGTGTGAGAGTCTATCCGAGAAGGGGTCGGGAGTCTTTTTCATGCCGCACGAAGTCGCTGAAAATGGCCCACATCTCGGCATTGCGGCATGAAAAAGACTCC
>JANMLE010000022.1:0-1249 GCA_031372385.1 Planctomycetota bacterium
TTTTTTTTTTTTTGGGGGCAAGTGTTTGGTTGTGTGGGGTGTAGATTTTTGTCGGTTTTTTCACACCCCTTCGGCCCTTTTCCCCCGCACCCCCCTACGGTGGGCCACGTCAAACGTTGCTGGCCGATCAAGTCGGACCACCCCGCGCGCAGTCAACAAGAAGATAGCGACACCTGCCGTTGCGACAGCTTTTCGCTCGTGTGCCGAATCTGCTCGTCCGACTCAAGCCCTGTTTGATGATGAGTCCGCTCGCGGTCAGCACCTAACTTGAATCGCCCGAGTTTCAATTCGATATCGTCATCTTTGACGAGGCTTCGCAGGTGCTCCCGTGGGATGCCATCGGGGCGGTTGATCGCGGACGCCAACTGGTGGTTGTCGGAGACCAGAAGCAGTTGCCGCCCTCCACGTACTTCGACCGCATGGTCAACAACGACGACGATTCCGATGACGCCGATGGATTGCGCGAGTTACCGTAGTCCCGTCGCTCCGCCGACGGGACGCTTGTCGGCGGAGCTGTTCCGTTTTCGGCTTGCTCAGATCGTCGTGGGGAATGTGACCGGACTATGTGGCGTCGTTGGCTTCCAGTGCTTCGATGATCTCACGGGCACGAAAGACGCGGGCGTAGGTCCGTCCGGGCAATTGTTCGAGAATGCCCGCCGTGACCAGCTTCTCGACATTCAGCGAGGCCGATCGAAACGTGACATTTAACACCGACTTGGCCGAGCTGATCGTGAGATACGGCTGGTGAAACAACTCGTCAATCAGCTTCAGCAGGGAAGCCGAGGAACGCGCCGTTTGGAACTGTTGGCGATAACGCTGCCAGATGCCGAGCAACTTTTCGGATCGTCGCACGGCATCGCGCGACTGTTCGGCGACACCGCGCAGGAAAAGCGAAATCCATTCGATCCACTGGCCGTCACGGCTGACCGCCAACAGGCGACGGTAATACTCGTCACGGTGACGCTCGAAGTACGCACTCAGGTAGAGCATCGGCTGGGGCAGCACGTTCTCGGAAACCAGCAGCAGAGTCAGCAGCAACCGACCGATGCGCCCGTTGCCGTCGAGAAACGTAGCCGTTCACGGAATCAGGTACTGGCCAAGGTCGGGGCGGGGAGTTGTTTGAGTTTGGCCTCGATTGAGGATTGGAGAAACTGGAAGAAGTTGCGTTGTTGTTTTCGGCAGGTGGCGATGGCCGTCCACAGGCGTTCGTGGTAACGCTGGCCGGCTTCGCCTCGCGTGCCCTGGGTGA
>JANMLE010001499.1:0-4579 GCA_031372385.1 Planctomycetota bacterium
ACGAACGCCTGTGGACGGCCATCGCCACCTGCCGAAAACAACAACGCAACTTCTTCCAGTTTCTCCAATCCTCAATCGAGGCCAAACTCAAACAACTCCCCGACCCGACCTTGGCCAGTACCTGATTCCGTGAACGGCTACGTGGTTCGTGGCGGCGGGAGTGCGGGACGATTGGGATCGCTTCTACGAGAGTCTGATCCGCCTCGGCCGAGTGTCGCAGAAGGTGTCGGCCGTCGTGCTGGGCTTCGCGCTGAAGGTCGCCGTGACGAAGGTCGCGACGGGTCCGGACGGGGCGTCCTCCGCAGAGCGCGTCCTGTTGGGGATCGACGACACGCCGACGGCGCGCTACGGACGTCACGTCGAAGGCGCGGGAGTCCATCACCATCCCACTCCCGGTCCCGCCGACGGCGAGTGGCTGTACGGTCACAACGGGGTGTCGCTGGCGTTGCTCGCGCGGCATTCGTGGTGGGGCGTGATCGCGCTGCCGCTGCGATCGCTGCTGTACGTCCGCCAGATCGACGTGCCGAAGCTGGACGCGAAGCACGGCTGGACGTTTCGCACGAAGCACCAACTGGCGGCGGACCTCGTGCAGTGGTTCGTGACGACGGCGGAGTCGCTGGGAAGGAAGCTCCAGGTGTGGATCGTGGTCGACGGGGCCTACGCCGCGAAACCGTTCCTCGATCCCGTCTGCCAACTGGGAGCGGTCGTCGTCAGTCGGCTGCGCCGGGACGCCGCACTGTACGACCTGCCGCCGCCACGCCGGCCGGGCCAGCGCGGCCGGCCGCGCAAGTACGGCGACAAGCTGAGCCTGGCCAAGCGGGCCGCGCATCGCGACGGCTGGGAGACGCTCACGGACCTCTGCCGCGGCGTCGAGGTGACGCGGCAGATCAAGACGTTCCTGGCCACGTCACGACTGACCGGCGGCCTGATCCGCGTGGTGATCGTCCGCTACGAGGGCGCTCAGTGGGCGGCCTACTTCTGCAGCGACCCGACGGTGGCGGTGCGTGAGATCCTGGAAGCCGTCGCCGCGCGCTGGGCGCTGGAGGAACACTTCCACGACGTGAAGGAAGTCTGGGGCGCGGGCCAGCAGCAGGTCCGCAACGTGTGGTCGAACCTCGGCTGCTGGCACTTGAACCAGTGGCTGTTCACGCTGGTGGAACTGTGCTCGTGGGACCGCGCTCAACCCGCGCTGACCGACCGCCGCGACCGCCCGTGGGACAACGCCGGCCGCCGCCCCTCCCACGCCGACCGCCGCCGAACAATTGCCCAGGAAATGCTGCGAAACCAATTTCCCGCCACTGTGCCCGCCCCCCCGATTCGCAGAAATTCCTGACCCTCATCGAGACCCTCCTCAAACTCTGCGCCTAAACAACCACCCCGCAAGCGGCGTTCGCCTAAAGTGCAGGTTCGTAGACACGACCCCGCAATGCGAACACTTGCAGCACGCCACCACGCAATTGGTTCAGCGGGTCGAAAATGACGTAGTACGAAATCCCAAGCAGGGCATACCTCCGCCGCTTGATGTCGGCCTCGCCCCCTTCCGTGTTGGACACAAACTCGACCACCAAGTCCGGGGCCTTGCCGTAGTTCCAAATGAAGTAGCTGCGATTCTCTTTCGGCCGGACGTCATCGGGCATCTCGACGTCCAAACTCAGGAGGAAGTCCGGGACCAGGGGCGGTTGTTTCACGGCGAAGAACAGGCCGACATTCCCCATCGCCACAAACGGACGTCCCTCGCCGGGGCCAGTCCATGACGAATACAGTGAGTCGCTCAATAACTTGGCTTGCCGTTCAGAATGGATGTTGTCCACGGGCGTGTCGTCCTCGGTGACAATCAGGTCGTAGTTGGGCAGACATTCCAAGGGGAGCGGCGGCGCGGTGGCTGTCGGCGTCAGCACGGGTGAAGCTGCGGATGACATTCGAACGCTCCAGAAAAACTCTCACAACGTTGGGCGACCTCGTCTGCAGGAACCGATCCGGCGTTCCAGTCTACTCCAGCCATTCAGGAAAGGGAGTCGAAGACTGAATCGGTCGGCCGGCTTCAGTTCAGACCGAGTACGCGACCTTGTTCGAGACCTCGACGAACTTGCTCTTCGTGAAATTCCCTGCGGGGTCTTTGGCGTAGCCTTCGTACTTGAACATTTGCAGGACGACTTCGTACTGGCCGGGCGTCGGGTCGGCGTGTTCGTAGCTGTTGTTCGCGCGGGCCGGCACACTGGCGACGACCTGGCCGTTGCGGCGAATTTCCCACAGCAACTGCGAGCCCCAATCGTTCGCCACATCGCCTCGTACCAGCTTCCGCCCTTCCAGGCGAATCTCCGCCTGCGGCGTCCCCTCGAATTGTTGGTCCATTTGGAAACTCCTTCGACGAATCATCCCACGACACCGTCAATCTCCGCCGACAATCCATCAGTGGAGACTGAAATGAGATGCCAAAATCGGTGGGGGGCGTAAGTCTGAATCACCCGATTCGGCCATGAAACAGGCAACTGGGTTCCGACGATGCGGGTGGCCAAGTATCGCCCGCGCGAGACACCCGCCTCGACGCTTACGGGGCGATATCACACGCGGCCAGCGGCGGGACTGGAAGACATCGTCGCGACTTTCGCCGAGCCGCCGTCCGTGGTACTGTCGCGCGTCAGATCGGGCATCGGCAATGGACGACAGGGCGACAATGTTCGACGGGGTGACGGTGACACGCGCGGCATGGGGAGACAGTGAATGTTCGCACGACCGACGGGCGCAGAATCTCAAGTCTCAAATGCCAGCTCTCAAGCTGAATTGTCCCGGCAACCTGGATTGTCGGCATCCGTTCGCCGTCGCAACTCCGTCAAGGATCGCGGCCCGATGATATCCCCGCCGCCGCGAGTTCTACTGTTCGCGTCCGCGGCGTTGCTCTCGCTCTGTTACGCTGCCGCTGGTGCCAAAGCCGCTGACGACGCGGTCGCTCCCGCTGGTGTCATTCGTCCGTTCGATCAGAATGATTTGGGAGCCTTCACCACCTGGCTGAAGAAGACCGGGCCCGAAGATCCGGAACACGTTTTTCGCTTGGAAAACGGGGTGCTGCGCTGCGGCGACGAAGACATCGGTTACGTCGCCACCCGCCAGCCGTACAAGGACTATCACCTGAGCGTCGAATACCGCTGGGGTCGGCGCAACCCGAGCGAAAAGTATGTCCGCAACTCGGGCGTGCTGCTGCATGGAGTCGGTCCGGATGGTTCGCAGGACGGCGTCTGGATGACGTCGCTTGAGTGTCAACTGGCACAGGGCTGCGAAGGGGATCTGATCCTCATCAAGGGACAGTCCGCAGACGGCAAGCCGTACCCCGCAACCATCACCAGCAACACCGTCGTGGCCGAAGACGGCAAGACGCGCTGGCAGTCGGACGGCAAGCTGACGGTCTATTCCGGTCGGCAGTTCTGGTGGTCACGGCATCAGCCGTTCTTCAAGGAGTTGATCGACACCCGCGGAGCGAACGACGTCGCCAGCCCGTTGGGCGAATGGACGAACGTTGAATGCCGCTGCCAGGGCTCGCGGATCACGATCAAGATCAACGGCACGACCGTCAACGAATGCTTCGACGCCAACCCCGCCGCCGGAAAGATCCTGCTGCAGTCGGAGGGCCACGAGGTGTTCTTCCGAAACCTCGAACTCCGCCCGATCGCCGAGACGAAAATCGACAGCCCGAAGAAATAATGCGGATCATCGCCTTCATTCGTCACACAGCGTCCCACAGGAACAATCCAATGCCGACACCCCTGCCCGCGGCACCGAACAACTCGCGACGCAACTTCTTGAAAGCCTCGGCCCTGGCCGGCGGCACGCTCGCCGGTGCGATGAAGCTCGGCCCATTCGCGCATGCGTCCGGCGACGACACGCTCCGCGTGGGGCTTATCGGCTGCGGCGGACGCGGCAGCGGTGCCGCCGCTCAAGCCCTGACGGCCGACACCCGCGTCAAGCTGACCGCGATGGGAGACCTGTTCGAAGACCGTCTGCAACTGAGCCTCGAAAGCTTGAAGGAAGATAAGGGAATCGGATCGAAGATCGATGTTCCGGCCGAACGGCAATTCGTCGGCTTCGACGCCTACAAACAGGTGCTGGCGAGCGGCGTCGATGTCGTGCTGCTGACCACGCCGCCCCATTTCCGGCCGATGCACATGAAGGCCGCGATCGACGCCGGCAAGCACGTCTTTGCCGAGAAGCCGTGCGCGGTCGACACCCCCGGCGTTCACTCCGTGCTGCGCACTTGCGAGGAGGCCAAACGGAAGGGGCTGGCGGTCGTCTCGGGACTCTGCCTGCGCTATCACGCGCCGTACCGCGAAGTCGTCCGCCGCATCCAAGACGGCGCGATCGGCGACGTCCGCACCATGATCGCCAACGACTACCGCGGCCCGATCTGGATCAAGCCCCGTCAGCCCGACTGGACCGACATGCACTGGCAGACGCGGAATTGGTACTACTTCACCTGGCTCTCCGGCGACTTCAACGTCGAGCAGCACGTTCACAACCTGGACGTCTGCGCCTGGGCGATGGGGGACCAGTACCCGGTGAAGGCGATCGGCATGGGCGGTCGCGAAGT
>JANMLE010001503.1:0-1712 GCA_031372385.1 Planctomycetota bacterium
GTGTTCCCCGGCACGCCGCTCGAACAGATCAAACGTCAGGGTGAATCAGACCACGAACCAAGCTGCCTGGTCGAAGGGGTGCGCCGCGTGCTCGACCGCGAAGTCGAACTCCACTTCCACCGCGTCATCCGCCGCCAACCGCCCGGACAGACTTGAGCCATGTGCCGGTCAAGCATGAGGCCCGTCATGGGGTCGATTCGGAAAAGCCCCGGGAACAGTCAATTGCCGTCCGCCCTTTCACCGTGTATGAAATCCGGGCCGCGATCACCAACAGAATTTCCTTTCCGAGGACAAACGCCATGCCGGTCAAGCCAATTCCCGAGGGGTCTCACACTGTGACGCCGTATCTGATCGTCAAGGGGGCGGCAGACGCGATTGAGTTCTACAAGCGGGCCTTCAACGCCACGGAAATCATGCGGGTGGAAGGCACCGGCGGAAAGTTGGGGCACGCCGAAATGCAGATTGGCGACTCGCGGATCATGCTGGCGGACGAGCACCCGGAAATGAATGCCCTGGCTCCGCAGTCGCCAGGATCGGCAGGCGTGTCGATCTGCCTGTATGTCGAGAATGTGGACGTCGTCGTCGCCCAGGCGATTAGCGCTGGGGCGAAGGTACAGCGTCCCTTGCAGGATCAGTTCTACGGCGACCGGTCGGCGACACTCGAAGACCCGTTCGGCCATGTCTGGACCGTGGCAACTCATGTCGAAGACGTCACGCCCGAAGAAATCGACCGGCGCATGGCGGCCATGATGAAGTGACGATACCGATAGCGCTCGCTTGGCCGTTTCGAAGTTGATCGTTTCGCCGTTGAAGGGTGTCGACAACTCTTCAGCCCGGAGGGCGGCAGATGTTAGCCCACGGCGCGAGCCGTGGGGAATCGGCGGCAGTCTCCAATCAGCCCGGAGGGCGACACATTGAGGGAAGCGGAAGGTTCATCGAAGTGTCGCCCTCCGGGCTAATGCGGAATCTTCGCCACCCAACTACCTTCTGACGCCCTCCGGGCTAAAGCCGCGACCACCACAATCAGGTCAGCGCTGTCGGATTATGAGCCGGGCATCAACTCGTAAATTCCCTGCCCCACGTGCTTGAGCTTTCCCTGACGTGTCAGTTCGTCCCACACGGCCTGCGGGAATTGGTTCGGCGGCGTGATTCCGACGATCCCCGTGTTGCCGAACCCCGAGACGGCGCCGCGGGTCATCGGCCCGTAGCCCATTTTGGACTCGTGGTCCAGACGCGTCAGCTTCAGGCGTTTCTTGAACGCCTTCAGGGCATGCTTCAGTTCGTCACCCGAGGGCGATGCGCCTGTTGTTCCCGTGTCCGATTCCGACATCGTTTCATCCTGCGAAAAGTGACTGGGCGAATGGAACTGCGAATGACTCGCGGCGGAAGGCTCCGACAAGCCGAAACGTTTCCCGCACGCGAACGCGCTGCCGGTGTTCCGCGGATTCCCTGAGCAGGAAGACCCCACTCAACTTGCCTCGCAACGACTCGGCGTCAAACAGAAGGACCGGGTTGATCTTGAACTGCAACATCTTGGCGGTCTCCCGGCCGTTGTCGCCCCCTTTGCGCTGCATGGTGATGCGGCCGATTTTCAGGTTGCCGGCCTTGGTGAGTTCGACGGGGCCGTCGCTGTAGAACTTGATCGCGTCCGCGGATGATCGGATCACCCACTTCGGTTTGTCGGTCGCCTTGTAGGTGACCATCATCCAGCC
>JANMLE010001526.1:0-2134 GCA_031372385.1 Planctomycetota bacterium
GCGGAATCCGAGGGCATCATGCCCATCTAACTGTTGACGCTGCTGAATTTCGTCGAATGGTCGGCCAAGGGAAAGAACGGCCGGGGCCGCGAAGCGTTTCGCCAGCAACCGCCGCAGGCCGTGGACACGGAACGGCGCGCCGCCTGATCTCAGCGGCTGTCCGAAAAGCCGCCGTCGCGAGGGGGTCGGGGGGGGTTTTTTTTTGTCCGCCCCCCCGGTCACACACAAACCCCCCAAATCCCACACTGGGCGCAATCAAAAACACCCCCCACCCCTTCTCAGATCGACTCTCACATTGCCGACAAGGATGTCGCCGTCAATGACTCATCACATCTCGCCGCTGGCCCACGTTGATCCGCAGGCGCAACTGGCCGACGACATCGAAATCGGACCGTTCTGCATCGTGGGGCCCGACGTTTCACTGGGCGAAGGCTGCCGGCTGGAGGGTCAGGTCACGATCACCGGCCACACCGTCGTCGGCGCCCGCAATCATTTCTTTGCCGGTGCCGTGATCGGCGGCCAGCCGCAGGATGCCGGATACCGCGGATCGGCCACCAGGGTGGAAATCGGTGACGACAACATCTTCCGCGAAGGGGTCACCGTGAACCGCGGCGCCGACAAGGAAGACGGCGTGACCCGCATCGGCACCCGCAATTTTCTGATGGCGAACAGTCACGTCGGTCACAACTGCGCCGTCTTCAACAACGTGATCCTCTGCAACGGCGTCCTGCTGGGGGGACACGTCCACGTCCACGACTTCGCCATCGTGTCGGGCAATTCGGTCGTCCACCAGTTTGCCACGCTGGGAACGGGCGCGTTTGTCAGCGGCGGCTGCCGTGCTCCGCAGGATGTCCCCCCGTACATGCTCGCCAGTGGGAGCGACAACCCCAAGATCGTCTCGGTCAACGTCGTCGGCATGCGCCGCCGCGGCATTTCCGAATCCTCCATCCGTCACGTCCAGCAGGCCTTCAAGCTGCTGTTCCGGGAATTCAAGAAGCTCGATGAAGTTCGGGCGCTGATGCTCGAACGAACCGGCGGATCGCTGTCGTTCGAATTGGTGACGTTGTTGAACTTCGTGGAGTGGTCCGCGCAGGGGCGGAACGGTCGCGGCCGGGAAGCGCTGCGCGAAGCCCCCGCCGCCGCGGAACGGCCCCGCCGCGCCGCGTGACGGTCGTACTGTGATTCGAATGTGTCCGGACCAGTGGGTCGGGACCACGTCTCTTTCAACCGGAATCTGAACCAACCACCATGCCGCGTCTAAGAATGGCCGTTGTCGGAGTCGGTGCCCTGGGCCGGCACCACGCCAGAATCCTCAGTGAAAACGCTGACGTTGAACTTGTCGCCGTTGTCGACAGCCGGGAAGCACAGGGACGGGACGTCGCCGCCAAGTGCGGCGCGACGTGGCTGGCGGACTATCGCGGTTTGCTGTCGCGCGACGCGGTCGATGCGGTCTCCGTGGTCGTGCCGACCGTCGCGCACTGGCAGGTCGCGGGCGATTTCCTGCGGGCCGGCATTCCAGTCCTCGTCGAAAAGCCACTGGCCGCGAACGTCGAGCAGGCGTGCGAACTGGTCGCCCTCGCCACAAAGAATCATGCGCTGTTGCAGGTCGGTCACATCGAACGATTCAATCCGGCCTTCCAAGCCGCCAGCCAACGAATTCACCAGCCGAAGTACATTCGCGCCGAGCGGACCAGCGCCTACACGTTTCGCTCGACCGACATTGGCGCTGTCCATGACCTGATGATCCACGACATCGACCTCGTGTTGTCACTGGTCCGCAGTCCCCTGTGCGGCGTGGAGGCGTTCGGCGTGACCGTCATCGGCGGGCACGAGGACGCCGTGCAGGCCCGGTTGAGATTCGTCGGCGGATGCATCGCCGATTTGACCGCCAGCCGGATCAGTCCAATCGTCAGCCGCTCGCTGCAAGCCTGGTCCGCAGCGGGCTGCGTGACCTGCGACATGCACACTCGCGAAGTCCGGCAGTTCGCTCCCTCAGACCGACTTCGGTTCGGACCGTCGCCGCTGGAGTTGGCTCGCCAGCCGGGTGCCGACATTGAACAACTCAAGAAGGATGTCTTCGGCCAGTTCGTGCCGATGGAAACCGTGCCGGTCGATGGGTCCGGCCCCGACGCAT
>JANMLE010001549.1:0-3233 GCA_031372385.1 Planctomycetota bacterium
TGATGGCTCATCTGGCGCGGTTGTTTGTGATGAAAGTTGCTGTCCGAACAATCGCCGTGGCCAGGGGGTCGGGAATCTTTTTCATGCCGCACAGTCTGGATTTGAGCGTTTGTGAGCGATGTCGTGCGGCATGAAAAAGACTCCCGACCCCTTCGCGAATAGCCTGATGACAGCGGGATCTTATCAGCATTCCGGCGGCAATCCCAAGTCGCGAAGTACCGAGAGTGTCAACGCGACGACAGTCGCAGATAATCGCCATCGCGGATAACATGCGGCTCGAACGGAATTGCTGGCTGAACAAGGAAACAATTTGTGCCGAACAATCCAATAACTGTGGGGCCGTGGCGCTGCGGGCGTGATGAACCCTTGCTGTTCATGGCGGGGCCGTGCGTGATCGAGAGTGAAGAGCTGGTCTTGGAGGTCGCCAAACGATTGGCCGACCTGTCCGCATCCCGCAACGTGCAGATCGTGTTCAAGTCGAGCTTCGACAAGGCCAATCGGACGAGTGTCGACAGCTTCCGCGGTCCGGGTCTGCAGCGCGGTCTGGAAATCCTCGCCAAGGTGCGCGAAGTGACGGGTCTGCCCCTGTTGACCGACGTGCATGATCCGAGTCAGGCCGAGCCCGCGGCGGCCGTCTGCCAGGTCGTGCAGATCCCCGCATTTCTGGCCCGGCAGACGGACTTGGTCGAGGCGGTCGCGGCGGCGACGGCCAAACACGGCGGCGTGGTGAACGTCAAGAAGCCACAGTTCGTCGCCCCTGAGGACATGGTTCACGTGGTCCGAAAGTGCGAGGCGTTTGGAAACCCGAATGTGTTGCTCACCGAGCGGGGCACGATGTTCGGATACGGCCGCCTGATCAATGATTTCCGGTGCATTCCCGTCATGCAGGGCTTCGGCGGACCGGTGATCTTCGACGCCACTCACAGCGTGCAGATGCCCGGCGGTGCAACCACCGGCGGCCGGCGTGAACTGGTTCCCTTCCTGTCCCGCGCCGCGGTCTCGTGCGGATGCGACGGGGTCTTCTTCGAAACACATCCGAATCCCGACGCGGCGCTCAGCGACGGTCCCAACATGGTCCCGCTGGCCGAACTTCCGCGCCTGATCGATCAACTGGTTCGGTTGCGCACCCTCGCGCTGGAATTCCGCGAATCATGACGCGAGTGGCAGCGAGGGTGCAAAACAACAATTGCCCGGTGCCTGACCCCTTGCTGCGGAATTGCTGTTCTGCACCCTGGCAGGGATGTTGTCGGCAAACCTCCGTTGAAAACGTGGGGTACGTTTTCAACGTGCCCGTGCTCAACTGTTTCGAGCACGTTGGAAACGTGCTCCACGAAGATTGTCGGCCGCGTCAAGAATCTGAAATTGTTCAACGAACTGCCGCCGAAGCGGCGTAGGTCCATCCGCGATCCCCGAATCCAACGCCAACATCATGTGGGCGGCTTCCAGTCAACCCAGGCAACCGAGCAATCACGTCATGAGATTTCCGCGCCTCTCTGTTTTGGCCGTCTGTTTGATTCTGGTGGGAGCGGTGGCCGGATGTCCCGGTCGTGGCGACGTCACCACCAGCAGCAAACCATCGGGCAACTCCGCGTCGGGTGAGGCGTCGGCGGAGGATCTGCTGAAGAGCGCCGTTCATCAGTTGCGTCCCGAGAACTTCTCGATCGCCGCCGCGACGGACAAACCGGTCAACCTGTTGAATTCGTGGCGCACAACGGCGGCCGATCCCAACTCGACAACCGAAGCTCCCAAGATTCCCGCCGGTTGGATCGACGAAGCGGATGCCGAACAACTCCAGCGGCGCGGGTATGTCCAGGCCGACGCGTTTCACATCCGGGACTGCATGTTGAACCACACGATCGCCGCGTTCCTGGCGGCCCGCGCGGCGGATGAAATTGGCCAGATCCGCGTCGTCTTCGATTACGTCGTGCGAAACATCGCGCTGCGCAGCGCGGACGAACCGGAACTGCCGCTGGACGTCTACACGGCGCAGCTCTTTGGAAGCGGCACCGCCGAGGATCGCGCGTGGGTCTGTGCGGCGTTGCTCAAACAATTGCGCATCGATTCCGTGATCGTGCGTCCCGCTGGCGAAGCCGGAGCAGAGGCCGATGCCTGGCTGCTCGGCGTCCTGCTCAATGGGCGCGTTTATCTGTTCGACCCTCGAATGGGAATCGCAATCCCTTCAACGTCCGACGCGGTTCCAGCCGCCGGGCCACCCGCGACGCTCGCGGAAATCACCGCACATCCCGAGTGGTTGCAATCACTGGCGATTCGAGCGGACCAGCCGTACGCGATCGATGCCGAATCGTTGAAGCAGGCCGAGATTCAGCCGATCGTCGAGCCGGCCTTTTGGATCGCGCGCATGAAGCACCTGGAATCGGCTCTGCCGGGCGATGACCTGTGCGTGCTGTACGATCCGCTGAACGATGAGTCCGAACGGACCGGTTTACTGTCGAGATTGCGGAAGGGGAGCCCCGACTGGAAACCCGAGCAATTGAAACCGTGGGCGCATCCCCGCCGCCAGTCCCGGGCCCTTCGCGCCAAGCTGTCCCCCGCGGCGCAGCAGGCCCTTGAAATCGCCGGCAGCGCCTTGAGCATTCCGATCCCCATTCTGATCAACGGGGAAAGGAGAACCGTCGAACAGGTCAAGGAGATGATCGCCCGCGGTGACAAGATGACCGTCACCCCCGGTCATCCCGAGCACAAGATGTTGAAGATCAGGACCGATCAATTGCTCGGCAAGTTCGACGATGCCACCAAGCGGTATCTGTCCATCCGGCATCTCGAGATCGAGCCGCCGGTTGCACGGATTCAGGAACTGGAATTCCTGAACCACGTCGGGGCCGAGAACGCCTTCTATTGGACCTGCGTCTGCAAGGTTGAAGTGCGGGACTACGAGGCGGCGATCGAACAGCTTTCCAAATACCTGAAGCGGTACGAGCGCAACGGTCGCTGGAACTTCGCCGCACGCGCGCTCCTGGCAGAATGCCACGCGGAACTGGGGCACTTCCAGGAAGCCGCCGCCGCGTTGGACCGGACCCGATCCGATGATCCGTACCGCGCCGCCAACGCCATCCGGATCAAGCGCTGGACGGCGAAACAATGACGGAGCGCGCCGGGCGATGTGGAGACTCGAAGGAGTCGGAGGTTGTAGTCTCGTCGCTCCGCCGACGGGACGTGCGGCACAGCGAACACGTGCGGCACATTGGGTACTGCGGCACGTGAGTGTCGACATT
>JANMLE010001554.1:0-1521 GCA_031372385.1 Planctomycetota bacterium
ACAACTTTCAAATCCCGACAGTAATTGATGCACCGATCCTAATCCGGCCGCATGAGCGATACCATCCGGCCGTATGAGCGATACCAACCACGACGAACCCAACGAAAGGATCACCATGACACCGCAGGAAAAAGCCGAGCAACTGGGACTGACCTTCGCCAAGCAGGAGCCGGGATATCTCAATCTGTGCGTGCGAACCGGGAACCTGCTGATGACCTCGGGCCACGTCAGCGACCTGAAGGGCAAGCTCGGGGCGGGGATGACGGTTGAGCAGGGAGTTCAAGCCGCCCGCGAATGCGCCGTCAAGATCCTGCGCTCGGTCGTGAACTCGCACGGCACGCTGAATGGCCTGAAGGTCATCAAACTGCTGGGCTGCGTGAACTCGACGCTCGAATTCACCGATCAGCACCTGGTCGTGAATGGCGCCTCGGACCTGCTGCACGAGATCTTCGGCAAGACCACCGACGGCTACCACGCCCGCAGCGCGCTCGGCTTCGCCCAGCTTCCCACGGGAGCCGCCGTCGAAGTCGAAGCGATCTTCGAAGTCAAATGACCGGTGGTTGTCCATTTCAAATCTCAAACGGAACCGAATTTGAGATTCGACATTTGAGAATTGAAGTGACGCGCCGGCCCAGAGTATCTTCCTGCTCTCGCAGTTGCTCGATGACTCAATACCGCCACGAGAGGCCGGCACCGGTGAAGGCGAGATCGGCGGCCGCTTTGTTCAGTCCCACGCCCGCGTGGATGTCGAGTTGAATGTCCTTACTGAGGAAGAACACGAATCCACCGTGAAAGTAATACTCCGGTCTCGCGATCAAAGAACCGCTGGGCATGAAACCAATCACTTCCGTGAATGCGCCCACACGATCCGAAAGATCGTATTCGACATTGATCGTTTGAATCGCTTCGAGATAAGTATGCGCCAAGTCGTCTCGGCGGTTGTTGAACTGTGTGTTGCATTCCAGTTCCAACCAGTCGTTCAGCTTCCAACTGTAGGCGATGTTCACTCCCGGCAAAATTTGGCCGGAGGAGAAGGACGAGCTACCCGTCGGCAACCGCATCTGAGGGAACACGGCCAGTTCGGGAAACATTCCGGATTGCTCGGCCAACGCCACTTTCGCTCCAAGGTACATGTCGTCCGTGCCTGAAATGGTCCGCGAGCCAGTGTTCGCACTCGTGTGCTCGACGAGGTAGTTGGATGCCAAACGAAACTCGAACCATTCGGCAAACACACCCACACGCAACAACGGCTCGGGAAATGAATGCGTCGTCGTGCGGGTTCCGTTCTCGCGATCCGAGAAGATCGAGTACCCGGTTTCCAGTTGCACGACCCCGAGTCCCACCAGCGAACTGGCTTCGCTGAAATGGGGACGATCCGTCACCAGTCGGGGATCTTCCGGGCCATCGTCGGCAGCTTGTTGACCATTCCAAGACAAGAGCGTCTTCGCCCCAGCCGAACGAGTGTTAGCGCTCTGCCAAGCGGGTGCCTGAGCGATGGCGAGCGCGGGATGCAACAGGCAC
>JANMLE010001578.1:0-3410 GCA_031372385.1 Planctomycetota bacterium
CTGATGAAGCGGCAGGATCTGTTCGACGCCACCAAGCTGTCGCCCAAGGATGTGCAGCGCTACGGCTCGCACGAATTCGGCCGGCACATGCTGCTGGCGAGAAACATGCTGGATGCCGGAGTCCGCTTCGTGAAGGTGACCAGCTATGGCTGGGACACGCATGGCGACAACTTCCTGGGCCACCGCAGCCTGATGCCCCGGTTCGACCAGGCGTATTCCGCGATCATCGAAGATCTGCACGAGCGGGGGATGCTGGACC
Source organism: Planctomycetota bacterium (assembly GCA_031372385.1). Taxonomy (GTDB): domain Bacteria; phylum Planctomycetota; class Planctomycetia; order Planctomycetales; family Planctomycetaceae; genus Schlesneria. Next base: position 260 of record JANMLE010001578.1, read on the forward strand.
GCGTGCTGGTGATCGCGATGTCCGAATTCGGCCGCACCCCGCGCATCAACGGCCACATCGGCCGCGACCACTGGCCGGAAGCCTGGTCCCTGGCCCTGGCCGGCTGCGGCCTGAAGCGCGGCACAGTCATCGGCAAGACCAACGACCTGGGAACATCCGTCGACGGCGATCCGCTCGACATTGGCCACATGTTCCACACCTGGTTCGCCGCGCTGGGGATCGACTCCAAAAAGGTGGAATACGACAACCACGGCCAGCCACTCCCACTCGCCCACGATGGTTGTTCGGTGGTGAAGGAACTGTTGGCGTAGGGCGGAAACGAGCAGAGCAAAGTGAGAAGTGATTAGTCCAAAGTGCAAAGTGGGAAGAGCATGAACGACGACCTGGCCACATTGAAGACGCGGTTCGAGCCCAAAGAGGCGAAGCCGTTGAAGCTGGACCGGCAACTGAATGTTGCGCGGTTCACGGCGTGCGGGCGGTTCCTGCTGGCGGCGGGACATGACGGCTCGGTCCGTCGGTTCGACGCGACCACCGAAGAGATGGCCGAACTGAAACCGATCGCCGGGCACAACGGTTGGGTGCAGCGACTGGCCCTGCCCGCACTGCGCGGGGACGCTCCTGCCGAAGAGGTCGTGTTCTCGGTTGATTCGTGGGGACAACTGCGTTGCGGATCGTTCGTCGATGAAACCGCCGCCCCGCGCTGGTCGAACGCGGCGGCTCATGACGGCTGGATTCTGGATGTCATGCTCAGTCCCGGCGGCAAGCTCGTGGCGACCTGTGGCACCGATCGCGTGGTCCGAGTCTGGTCCACAGCCGACGGCTCGAAGAAGCACGAGTTCACCAGCCCCGAATGGGAAGTCCTCTGCGTGGCGTTCGCACCCGATGAAGCCAGCCTCGTGGCGGGGGATCTGTCGGGAATGGTTCGCCAGTGGGATCTAACGAGCGGCAAGGTTGCCCGCGAGTTGAATGCCACTGACCTGCACAAGTCCGATCGTCTGCAGGAAGTGGGCGGCGTCCGGCGGATGATCTTCAGCCCGGATGGCAAGCAATTGCTTTGCGCGGGGACCAAACCGAAGGGGGGCGGCAACGTGCAGGGTGTACCGAGCATCCTGGTCTTCAACTTTGAAACCGGGCAAGTCATCAAGAGCGTCGAACTCGGCAAAGAGGGCGATGTCTATGTGACTGACCTGATGTTCCATCCCGAAGGATTTCTGATGATCACCATCAGCGGTAATCCAGGCACGGGCAAGCTGCTCTTCCGTCGGATCGAAGACGAGGCCCCGTTTTTCGAAACCACGAAGATGCCGAACTGCCACTCGGTGACTCTGCATCCCGACCGCCAACGACTGGCGGTCGTGGCGACGAACGGCGGCAGCAACGGCAACGGACGGAACCTCGACAAAGAGGGGAAATACCCCGGCAACTTTTCGCCGATCCACGTCTGGAAACTGCCGGCGGCGAGTTGAAACGTCGGATCGCAACTCCCGGTCGTCGCGAATGGCTACCGTTGTCCCGTCGCTCCGCCGACGGGACGCGCTCTCAAAGCCGGATCTTCAACGCGATCGTCACAATTGACCGCGGAATAGCCATCCGTCGAGCCACATCGATTGATGGAGGTTTTTCCGCAGACTACGATTAAGCCGTTGCCGATCTGAGTAACAAAGCCCGTTGTTTCGCCAATTCTCTGGGAGAAGAGACTGGTGGCAACAGGTTTGACCCGCCATAGTCGTTGGACCGCCCACGACCCCGCCCCAGAAACCGCCTGCCTCACAAGTACCCCGCCATGCATTTGACTTCAGCGAGCATCCGATTTGTCGTTGTGGGCGCGGTCGCGACCCTGCTGGTCAGCGATCTTCGCGCGGCGGATTTGCGGGTGGAACCGGCCAAAGTCGAATTCCGCGACGCCTTCGCCCGGCGGCAGCTTCTGGTCAGCACCGACGGACACGATGCGACTCGCAAGGCCGAGTACGTCAGCCTCAAGCCCGAGATTGTCTCTGTCGACGCGACCGGCTACTTGGTTCCGCACGCCAACGGCGCGGCCGAGATTGAGGTCAAGTTGAATGGTCAAAGCATGCTAGTGCCAGTCGACGTGTCCGGCTTGGAAAAGATCCGGCCAGTCGACTTCGCCACCGAGATCGAACCGCTGCTAAGCCGGTTCGGCTGCAATTCGGGAGGGTGCCACGGCAAGGCGCGCGGCCAGAACGGATTCAAGCTGTCGCTGTTCGGGTTCGACACGGAATACGACTATCAGTCGCTGGTCAGCGAAGGTCGCGGTCGCCGCGTGATGGTTTCCGCACCGGAACGCAGCCTGCTGTTGCTGAAGGGTGCGGGGGCGGTGCCGCATGGGGGAGGCCGGCGCATTGAACCCGGCTCCGAGCCGTACCGATTGATTTATTCGTGGATTCAGGCCGGCGCGCCGGCGTCGGCTCCGAGCGTCCCGCACGTGGTCAAGCTCTCGATGCTCCCCGCCGAACGAGTCATGAGCGCCAACGAGCAACAGCAGTTGGTCGTGCTCGCCGAGTATTCCGACGGCTCCCGTCGAGACGTGACGCGGGCCGCGCAGTATTCGACCAACCTGGATGTTGTCGCCATCGTCAGTGACGACGGGTTGGTGACGGCCAACGAACCGACCGGCGAAGCGGCCATCATGACGCGCTACATGGGACAGGTCGCGGTCAGTCGCGTGCTCCGTCCGCAGGGGGCTCCGCTGGCCAGCCAGCCAAACTTCACGCCGCGCAACTTCATCGATCAACTGGCCGCCGACAAATGGATGAGACTCGGGCTGAAGCCTTCGGCACCGTGTGATGATCCGACGTTCCTGCGCCGCGTGACGGTCGATCTGTGTGGACGCCTGCCGACCGTCGACGAATCGCGGGCGTTCTTGGCGGACATGGGGAGCGACAAGCGGGACCGTGCGATCGAACGGTTGCTCGCATCGCCCGACTATCCCGCCTACTTCGCGTTGAAGTGGGGTTCGATCCTGCGAAACTCAAACCTGGCCGGAGCCGATCGGGCGTCGTATGCGTTTCACAACTGGCTGAAGGACATGATCGCCCGCAACCGCCCGTACGACGAATTCGTGCGAGGTGTCGTTGCGGCGAGTGGCGAATGGGCCGACGCTCCCGCGATCAACTGGTTCTGGCAGTCGCGC
>JANMLE010000023.1:0-1732 GCA_031372385.1 Planctomycetota bacterium
CGGAATATGATGTCGTCCTGGCGGCGGACATCAGTCCCGATCACACGCAGGTCGCCCTCGGCGGCCCGAAGAAGATCGTCCGGGTGTACGACACGTCCACGGGCGAACTGCTCTACGAAAAGAACAAACACACCGACTGGATCACCGCGCTGGAGTTCAGCCCGGACGGAGTGCTCTTGGCGACGGCCGACCGCGGCAACGGTCTGGTGGTGTGGGAAGCGTTCACCGGGCGCGAGTTCTACTTCCTGACCGGGCACACCGGTCCGATCACCGACGTCAGTTGGGCGCCCGATTCGAACATCCTGGCGTCGTCGAGCGAAGACACCACGATCCGCCTGTGGGAGATGCAGAACGGCAACCAGGTCAAGAACTGGGGGGCGCACGGCGGCGGTGTCTCGGCGGTCGAGTTCACGCGCGACAACCGCATCGCCTCGACCGGCCGCGACAACACGGCCAAGCTGTGGGACATCAACGGCACTGCGATCCGCCCGTTCGCCGGACTGGGTGATCTGGGGATGGAGGTCGCGTTCGACACCGATGCCGATCGGATTTTCGCGGGCGACCTGACCGGCGTCGTCCATGTCTGGAATGCCAAGGACGCGGCCGTCATCGGGCAACTGAGCACAAATCCGCCATCGCTGGCGAAGCGGATCGAAGGCACGGGCGTGACGTACGCCGCCTCGGAAGCCGCGGCCAATCAGGCCATCGCCGCCGTCGCCGCGTTGACCAAGGGAATCGCCGACCGGAAGGCCGTCGCCGATGCTGCGGTCAAGGCATCCACCGAAGCGCAGGCTGTGGTCGATCCGACCACCAAGTCGAAGGCTGCGGCGGATGCGGACGCAGTCGCTAAGACGGCCGCGTTGGTGGCGTCGGAAACCAATCTGACGAACGCCCAAGCCGCGCAGACGAAAGCCGCCGCCGAACGCGATGCCCTCAAGAAGGCGGCTGCGGATCTGGATGTCAAAGTGAAGGCTGCTGCCGACGCTTTGGCTGCCAATGATGCCGCGGTCAATCAGGCTCTGGTCGCTGTCGAAGCGAAGCCGGGTGACGCCGTGGTGAAAGCGGCCGCGGCGGACGCGACCAAGAAGCTGACTGATGCACTCGCTTTGCTTTCCGAATTGACCAAGCAAAAGGGGGCGGCGATCCAGGAGCTGCCGGCGAAAACGGAAGCGATCGGCGCGGCGACGATCGCGCTGACCACCACCAAGACGGCGCGTGATGCGGCGGCTGCGGATAAGGTGGCCGCCGACAAGGCCGCGGCCGATGCCGCCGTCAAGCTGAAGGTGGTCACAGACGCCGCGGCGCTCGCCAAGGCCAATGCCGACAAGGCGGTTGCCGCCGCGGTCGTCACGCCGGAGATGCAAAAGCAAGTCACTGACTCCGAAGCCGCGATGAAGGTGTCCGCCGAGAAGGCCGCGGCGAGCAAGGCACAACTGGACCGGCTGAACGCCGCGAAGGGCCGCACGCTGCAAGTGGTTGAGACGCCGGCGAAGTAGGTTGCAGGCCGGATTGCAAAGTGCAAATTGATAAGTGCAAATTGCAAATTGAAGAGATGATGCATCACGCGACGAGGCGACTGGAACGTGAAGGGGCGGACGATGACGGTGGACGAACAGAATAGGCGACGCGTCACTTCTCAATTTGCAATTTGCAATTATCAATTTGCGGTTTTCAATTTCTTCGCTTTCCTGTTGACGGTTTCCATCGTCGGTGCCGGTGATTCGCCGCAGTT
>JANMLE010001599.1:0-1001 GCA_031372385.1 Planctomycetota bacterium
GGCATCGCACCGTGGGAGCAGGCGACGAGGGCACCGACTCGGTTGGCGAATTCGGCCGAACGGCGCAGCGGCCAGCCTTCCAACCGGGATTGAATCAGCGCCGCGGTGAAGGCGTCGCCAGCACCGACCGTATCGACGACCGCGACTGGCACACCAGGCACATCGACGACCTCGTTCCTGGAGACGACCAGGCAACCGTCAGCGCCGCGCGTGACGCAGACCAGTTCGAGGTCGTACCGGTTCATCAGCCACTGTGCGAAGCCCGCGTTGTCGGACTTGGCCGCCCCGAGCATGTCGGCCAGCACGCGCACTTCGTCGTCGTTCAGCTTGACGATCCGCGCGCGACGCAGCGATCGCTCGATCCATGCGCGTTCGTAAAACGGTGGACGCAGATTGACGTCGTAGACGATCAGGCAATCGGCGGACGTCGAATCCAAGCAGGTGTGAATCGCCTCGCGGCTGACGGGGCAACGTTGCGCGAGAGTTCCAAAGCAGACGGCCTTCGCCGAACTCATGGCCGCCAGCAGCGACGGTGTCGGTTCGAGAAAATCCCACGCGGAATCAGGCTTGAACGTGTACTTCGTCCCCGTCGCGCCCGGTTCAACAGTGACCGTTCCGGTCCCATGCAACGGGTCGCGCTGGACCAAGTCGAGGCTCAATCCCTGTGACTTCAGGAATTCGCAGATCTCGTCGCCGAGAGGATCACAGCCGACGCGCGTGACTGTCGCGGCGCTGAGCCCCAACTGCTGCGCGTGAAAGGCGACGTTGGCCGGTGCTCCCCCCGGCAGACGCCGGTCCGGAAAGCAGTCCCACAGCAGTTCGCCCAGACCCAGGACCGAAACGGCCGTCATTCCGTCAGTCCCGCCGCAAACGCTTCGGCGGGCAGATCCTGTCCTGTGAGCGACTTGAAGAGGCCGCCGATGTAGTCGGCGAACACCTCGGACGGCTCGACGACCTTGCAGCCGCGCATCTTCGCCTCTTCGTTCAACCGCGAGTCGTCC
>JANMLE010000687.1:0-1911 GCA_031372385.1 Planctomycetota bacterium
AGCGTGACACCCGACGGGCCGAGATTCTTCTGGGCTCCGGCGTAGACCATCGCATGCTGCGAGATGTCGATCGGTCGCGAGAAGATGTCGCTGCTGGCATCGCAGATCAGGTCGACGTTTGCGGGAACAGGCGGCAGCCCGCCCCATTGGGTTCCGAAGATCGTGTTGTTGGACGTGTAGTGGGCGTAGACAGGTTTGGCGCTGAGTGAGCAGGTCGCCGGAATGTACGAGAAGTTCTTGTCCTGGCTGGAGCAGGCGACGTGTGTGCCTCCATAGCGGACCGCTTCCTCCAACGCCTTCTCGGCCCAGACGCCGGTCACCAGGTAGTCGGCCGTGCGGTCCGGGGTGAGCCAGTTCATCGGGATCATGAAGAACTGCGACGACGCGCCCCCCTGGAGAAACAGGACGCGGTAGTTGTCGGGGATGTTGCCGATCTCGCGGCAGAGCGCCACGGTCTCTTCGTACACCGCCAGAAAGGCCTTGCCGCGGTGCGAGTGTTCGAGGATGCCGATGCCGGTGTTGCCGAACGACAGCAGGTTGTCGCGCGCCTCTTCCAAGACTGATTCCGGCAGCACGGCCGGGCCGGCCGAGAAGTTCCAAATCCGCTGCGTCATGCGTTCACATTCCTTTTCAAGTTGCCGAATCCACGCCTCAGCAACGTATGACAGAGGCGGCAGGGGCGGTAGTATGTCCGCCCTTCACAGACTCCGTCAATGTCTGGGACCACTCACAAGTCATGACCGATCCGGTACGAGAAATCCCGTCGCGAGAACGAGGTGACCCATGCGGACGTTTGGAGTTTTCTGCAAGTTTCCCAATCCGGGCCATGTGAAAACCCGACTGGCCGAAGACATTGGCGCGGACAACGCCGCCAACCTGTCCGCGGCATTCCTCGACGATCTGGCCTTTGAGTTTCGATCGACGGGCGAGCGCCGAGTCCTCGGCATCTCACCGGCCGACTCGGCCGCCTATTTCAAACCGTTCACCCGGTTTGGCTACGACCTGTGGCCGCAGCCCAACGGTGATCTCGGCACCCGCATGACGGCGTTCTTCGCCGAGACTCTGAAAGGCGACGATGACCGCGCCGTGCTGATCGGATCGGACAGCCCGACGATTCCCAGGGAGTATGTGCAACTGGCGTTTGAGAAGTTGGAAGAGTCCGACTGTGTGATCGGACCAGCCACCGATGGCGGCTTCTACCTCGTCGGACTGCACCGACCCGCCGCCAAGCTGTTCCAGAACATCGATTGGAGTGGTTCGAGGGTGCTGTCTCAAACCGTGCAGCGCATCTCTGACACCGGGTTGTCGCTTGCATTGATTCCCCCCTGGTACGACATCGACGATGTAGATGACCTGCGGATGCTGGCGGGACACCTTCGAGCCATGACCCGCTCCGGTCAGACCCACCCCTGCCCGATGACCGCGACCGTCCTCCAGAAGCTGCGGATGGCCGAGTGACGTGACGACCGGTCGCGCTGTGCGAAGGCTTCACATCGCCGGCGTGTCTCCGCCGTCCCAACGGATCGGTGCGTTTTTGCGTCCGAGAAATGTTGGCGAGACTCCGTGATCTTTCTGCCTCTCTCTTTCTGTCTCCTTCTTCCTCCACCGGCAAATCAGGGAGACAGAAAGAGAGAGGCAGAAAGATGAAAACCGATGAAGTCCTGTCGAAGTCTAGCGAGGCTCCGCCTCCGACCGACGAGATGTGCCCTGCGGGAAACGGAATTCGGCTGACGGCTGTCGGCTGATCGGCTGATCGGCTGTCAGCCGTTTCATGATTTCTTCCGCGGCGATCCTCGATCAACAACTCCCCGGCCGACTCCTTCCGGCTCAACTCGATTCCAAAACGCGACTCATTCATGGCAACTTCCCGACATCAAGCTTCCTGGGAAGTAAAAGCGGGACAGCCCCTAA